>SKVE01000692.1 GCA_007129635.1 Planctomycetaceae bacterium | reverse complement strand
TGAAGACCGCTGCCACCCTGCACGAACGCATCGACCCGTTGCCTCGCGATCTGTTCCGGCCCATCCGCCGGGAACTGGCAGCGGTGGTCCGTGAAAAGATCCAGTTGCTGGGGTCGGACGGAAAGGCGTAAGCAAGCTCGAAAATCGGCCGAGGCCCAAGCGACGATTGCTTTTGTTCCTAGAGGAGACACGACGATGCATCTGTTGGCGATCAGCGATAACTACATCCCGGCCGAATTCATGCGCCAAGGTTTTGCATCGCTGGAAGATCTGGGGGTCCATGTCCAGGTGAGGAGCTGGGAACAGCCGACGCTGATCGATTTGCAACAAGCCAACCTGGCGATCGAGTTGCATGGCCCGGACGCGGTGACGCTGCCACCCGAAGTCACGGAGGGGATCGAGCGGTTTGACATCGTCTGCGTCCAGTTCGCGCCGCTGGGCCAGGCTGTGGTCGCGGCCGCGAAGAATCTGAAAGTCATCGGTGTGTTGCGTGGCGGCACGGAAAACGTCGCCGTCCCCCAGGCGACCGAACGAGGCATCACGGTGCTGAACACGCCCGGCCGCAACGCGCGGGCGGTGGCCGAATGCACGCTGGGGATGATCCTGTCCGAAGTGCGGAATATCGCTCGAGGCCACGCGGCCTTGCGGTCCGGGATCTGGACTCGCGATTTCCCGAACCGCGACGAGATCCCCGAATTGAACGAGCGGACCGTCGGGCTGGTCGGCTACGGTGCGGTGGCGCGGTTGCTGGCCGGTTACCTGCAGGCCCTGGGATGCCGCATCCTGGCTTACGATCCCTTCGTAACCGGCGATACGGCTCCTGTTCAGATCGTCGACCTGCCGGATCTGCTGCAGCAATCCGACGTCGTCTCGCTGCACGCCAGGTACAGCGAGGAGACCAGAAATCTGATCGGCGCAGCCCAGCTCGCGCTGATGAAGCCGACCGCCGTGCTGGTCAATACGGCTCGTAGCGGCCTGGTCGACGAACGAGCGCTGGTCGACGCGCTCCAGCGACGCGCGATCGGCGGCGCTGCGCTGGACGTGTTCGACGAAGAACCTCTGCCCGCCGATCATCCGCTGATCCGACTGGAGAACGTGACCCTGGTGCCCCATATCGCGGGCAGCACGATCGACGCGTTTCGCAACAGCCCCAAAATGCTGGCCGCACATCTGCGTCGCATGTTGACCGGGGATCGCCAATTGCCGATCATCAATGCAGTCCAACCCCATTTCGTTTGACCAAGCCACAGGAGAAAATACGATGAAAATGGTCTTTATCGCGCCGCACAAGTATGTTCAGGGCCGCGGAGTCATGGCAGAGATCGGCAGCTATGCCAAGCTGCTGGGCAAGAAGCCGATCCTGTTATGGGACGATGTGGTCAAGGGCCTGATCGGCCAGACGGTGCTGGCCAGCATCGACCAGGCCGGGGTATCGCCCATCGATGTGCCGTTCGGGGGCGAAGCGACGCGAGACGAGGCGAATCGGGTCGTCGAGCTGGCTCGACAACAAGGCGCCGATGCCATCATCGGATTGGGCGGCGGCAAGTCGATCGACGTGGCCAAAGCCGTGTCGGTCGACGCCAAGCTGCGACTGATGACCGTCCCGACGATCGCAGCGACCGACGCACCGACCAGCGCTGCGACGGTCTGGTACGACGCCGATTCCAACTTCATCGGCTTCGATTGCTGGCCTTTCAATCCCGACATCGTGCTGGTGGACACCCAGGTGATCGCTCGAGGTCCGGCACGCGCGTTCGCTGCCGGGATGGGCGACGCGCTGGCGACCTGGGTCGAAGCCGAAGCGTCTTTCAAGAGCCGCGCCACGAACATCGCCGGCGGCGTGTCCACTCGAGCCGCCATGGCCATCGCCCGGCTGGGCTACGAGCTGCTGATGGAATGCGGCTTGGAAGCGTTGCGCGCGGTGCAACTGGGCCTGGTCACACCGGCCGTCGAAAAGATTGTCGAAGCCAACGTGCTGCATTCGGGCTTGGGATTCGAAAGCGGCGGGCTCGCCACGGCTCACATGATCGCCAACCCGCTATCGAATTTCCCGGAATGCAAGAGCCTGATGCACGGCGAAAAAGTCGGGTTCGGGATCATCACCCAACTGTGCTTGGACGAGGACACGGATGTGGACGAGATGAACCAAATCGTCGATTTCGAAATCGCCATCGGTTTACCTGTCACCTTTGCCGACCTGAACCTGGCCGGTGTGACTCGCGACCGTCTGCAGGTGATCGGCGACGCCTGTGGTGGCGAAGGATCGCTGTGCCACAACCACTGTTTCCGAGTCACTGCGGATGACGCCATCGACGCCATGTTCGCCGCCGACGCTCTCGGCCGCGAACGCAAAGCCATGCTGGGAATGGATTGAGGTTGTCAGTTATCAGGCTCGAACCGCGATCGGCTGCAGCATGCCGGACCGGGTGACGGCGGCGTTCCGTTCGCGGTGCGCGGTAATGTCGGAGCGGTTTTCTCGGTTGATCGCGGGCTGGCTCGATACGAACAAGGTCGATCAAGATGGCGTCGCCGAGAACCTATGGGTGCGTTTGTCGTCACAACAGAGGGCAGGATCTTGGCGTTCGGCGCCCCAATGTCTGACGAGCCGCTCGTTCACGTTCCTCCTGTTTCCGAACCGTCCGCCGCCGACCAGTGGACCGCCAGAGCGACGGCCGTCCTCGAAGCCACCAACGTCCGCGACGGTTGCGCACTGGTGCTGGGAATCGACAGTGGCCGTCTGGTCGAAGAACTGGTCCGGCAGTCCGATCAGCATGTGAAGAAAAGGACAGGCATTTTTCGGGGGGCTGGAGTCATGACGCGTCGGGTGTCAAGCGTGGCAACTCTTGGGGCCATCCCGCTGGCCACCACAACCATCGTAATACCTTCCCACTCGCCAACCGACGAGCGAAAAATGCCTGTCCTTTTCCTCATCATCCTCTGCGGGGCGACGGACGGTGTGCCGGCGCCCCGCAGCTTTGGGTATCCCTGGGATCGCGGTCATCCTTAGACGAACGGATTGTGTTCGCCGGGGAAAATGATCGGGTACTGGCCGTTTTCGTCAGGCATGACGGGCGGGTCGGTATCCATGGTGTAGTTCTCGATGCCCGGTGCTTCGTCGATACCCTTCTCCACGGCCTCGTCCCACTTGATGACCCGGCCGCTGTACGTGGCCATCCGCCCCAGCACAGCGGTCATGCTGCTGGTCGCTCCGTAGTGCCCTTCGTTGTAGGGCGTATCGTTGCGGATGGCTTCGACCAGCGTGTAGTGCTCCTGCTGCATCGATCCGAACTTGAAGGGCAGCCCGCCGTCGGTCGCGTCCCCGTCGGCCGTCATCCCGCCTCGACCCTGCGTGCCGAATGCGTACTCGCCGACTCGGTTGAACGCATTGCGCACATGGCGGCACTGGCTGTACATCTTGGTCCCGTCCGGATAGGTGAACTCGATGAAGTGGTGATCAAAAATCTGGGTTCCGCCAGGGTTGTCCCTGCGGCGGACTTCGCCACCGCCCATGCCGTTGGCTTCCACCGGATGAGCACCCTTGGCCCAATTGCACACATCCAGATTGTGAATGTGTTGCTCGCAGATATTGTCGCCGCTGAGCCAGACGAAGTGGTACCAGTTGTTGACCTGCTTGCGCATCTCGGTCCAGTCATCGCCCGGACCTCGCCACCAGATGCCGCCGCCATTCCAGTACGCTTGCAGCAGGATCAAATCTCCGTATTTGCCTTCGTGGATCTCCTGGATTCCACGAACATAACCCCGATCGTGACGCCGCTGAAGGCCCACACCGACCTTCAATCCCTTCTCGTCGGCCAACTTGTTGGTTTCCACCAGCATCCGGTATCCGGGCGCATCGATGCAGCACGGTTTTTCCATGAAGACGTGCTTGCCGGCTTCGATCGCCGTCTTGTAGATTAACGGGCGAAATCCCGGGGCCGAACAATCGATGACCATGTCCACCCCAGACTCGATGGCCTTCTTGTAAGCATCCAGTCCCCAAAACACTCGGTCGTCGGGCAGATCGACTCGATCCTTGAACTCGTCGTTGTCTCGCCAACGTCGAGCGGTTCCGGTGACGCGATCTTCCAAAGCATCGGCCACCGCGACCAGTTTGGTGCTGTTCGAAGCAGTCAACGAGTCACGCACCGCGCCATTGCCGCGACCACCGCAACCGATCAGGGCGAACTTCAGCATATCGCTGCCTTGGGCATGCGCCGTTCGGGCAACGGTCGCGTTCACGCCGCTCGCGATGGAAACGCCTGCGATGGTCGCAGCCGAACCCTTCAGGAAACCTCGTCGCGAATCGATCTGTCGATCACTCATTGATTACACTCCTTCGTGCAGGGTTATCGATGGTTGCTGATCCAGCTACGTGCTAGATCCGGCATTTTCAGCCAACAAGGTCCTATCATCGATGAACACCGCTATGCATGTCAATCAGTCCAGTCGCTACCATTTCATTTTTTTGCTGACCACCCCTTCCGTCGTTTTGGCGTCTTCGTAGGTTGGGACTCGGTCCCGACCACATCAATTCAGGTCGGGGCAAGGCTGGTCGGGGCAAGGCTGGTCGGGGCAAGGCTGGTCGGGTCGGAGACCCAACCTACTTCGCTTGCGGTCGCCTAAGGAAACCACCCACCGGACTAGCCTGTCTGCTTGTCTTCTTTCGTGCGGTGCGGTATGCTGTAGCTCTGGCGATCGCGTTCTGTCATGACCCTGACTTTATCCCTCTCCAAAGGAGTCTGACCGATGTCTTTCCAATCGTCTGAAGCATTGCCCGCACTGCCTCCCGTGGAAGCTCATTGCTGTCCATGTTCCCACCATCAGTCCGACACGGGCATGTCGCGGCGTAGCTTTTTGGGTGGCGCCGCGTTGACTGGCGCCGCTTTGTCCGGCTTGAATTGGACCTCGCTGGCCGCTGCCAGTCGCGGGACCGAGCTTCCTGGCCCGGCACCGGAGCGCAGGGCATTAAAGGTCCAACCCATCCTGCAGTACGGCGTGTACACGCCGCGTCCGCAGACCAGTTGGCGACCGTGGGGCGCGGTGCATTCGCAGGCCGAGGCCGAAGCGGAGGTGGCTCGGATCACCGAGGAACTGGACAAGCTGAAGGCCGAAGCAGATTTTCCGGTCGAGTTCCAACCGGTCGCGGCGATCCGTGGACCTGGCGAACTGGCCAACATCGCGGGATTGGAGGGCGCCGATGCGGTGTTGATGTACGCTGCCTGCGGACCGGCAGCCACCTTCAACGAACTCTTGCAGGCCGGGAAGGACGTGGTCTTCTTTGTTCGAGACCGCTCCGGACCGCACTACCTGTGGTACGAGATCGTCAGCCCGCGATTCCTGCGTCAACACAGCGACGAACGGCAGATCCAAGGCATGGACGAACAGGATGTCGTGGTCGACGACCAGCACGAAATCCTCTGGCGGCTCCGAGCCCTGTGCGGTTGGCACAACACCCTGGGCTCGAAAATCCTGGCCATCGGTGGGCCCGGTGCCTGGGCGATCGGGTACAACGCGATCGGCCAACGAGTCGACGAGCAGTGGAAGCTGGACATCCAGACGGTCACTTACGACGAACTGGGGAAACTGATCCAGGCCGCTCGCGACGATTCGGCGACGGTGGCGCTGGCCCAGCGGCGTGCCGAACAGTACCTGAAACTGCCCAATACCACGCTGGAGACGAAACGCGAGTTCGTGGATCATTGCTTCCTGCTCGATCACGTTTTCCGCGCGTTGATGCACGAGGCCGATTGCCGGGCACTGACCGTGCATCACTGCATGGGCACGATCATGGATGTCTCCGAGACGGCGGCCTGCCTGACCCTGACCACGCTGAACGACGATGGCTACCTGGCGTTTTGCGAGTCGGATTTTGTGGTGATCCCGTCGGGATTGTTGCTGGCCAACATCACCGGCCATCCGGTCTTCCTGCATAATCCGACCTGGCCGCATGACGGGCGGATTACCCTGGCTCATTGCACAGCGCCTCGCAAGATGGACGGCAAGAATCTGGAACCGGCGCGGATCATGACGCATTTCGAATCCGATTACGGAGCGGCGCCCAAGGTCGAAATGCGGGTCGGCCAGCGTTTGACAAGCCTCATCCCCGACTTTGATGGCCAGCTTTGGCAGGGACTGAGCAGCGAGGTGATCGAAAACCCGTTCCTGCCGATCTGCCGATCGCAGATGGATGTCCGCTTCGACATCGACAGCCAGCGACTGGCCGAACGTCTGCGGGGATTCCACTGGATGACCTGCTACGGGGATTACCTGCGCGAGGTGGGCTACGCCTTGAAACGCGTGCCGATCGGCTGGGATGTCCTGGTGTGATCGTTCGCCGTTCGGAGTTCGGCCGCAGGGGTCCCGCGCGAACGTCCCGCCCGAACGTGCTACAGGGACGTTACGGATCGGGCGTGGGATCTTCGGGCGTTGGCAAGGCTTGTGTGACATGTTGATCGAACCACGCGATCATTTCGAACAGCGTGTGTTCGATCGACTCGCGAGCAACATAGCCATGGGATTCATAAGGCAGCGTGACGTACCGCACGTTGCCGCCGTTTCCCTTGATGGCCTGGAACAGCCGTTCGCTCTGCATCGGATAGGTCCCCGAGTTATTGTCCACTTCGCCATGGATCAGCAGGACCGGGGCCCGGATCTTGTCCGCGTGCATCAGCGGCGAGATCTGGGCGTACGTCTCGGGTGCTTCCCACAGCGTCCGGCGTTCGCCTTGGAAACCGAACGGAGTCAGCGAGCGGTTGTAGGCGCCGCTGCGCGCGATGCCAGCGCGGAACAGATCCGAGTGAGCCAGCAGGTTGGCCGTCATGAAGGCTCCGTAGCTGTGCCCTCCCACGCCGACTCGTTGCGGGTCCGTCACACCCAACTCGGCCGCTTTGTCAATCGCTGCTTGGGCGCTGCCCACGATCTGCTGGACAAACGTATCATTCATCGACTCGGGCGGCCCGACGATCGGCATGGTCGCATTGTCCAGCACGGCGTAACCCATCAAGGCCAAGAACAGATGCGAGGCCCCGGTGGGCAGGGTGAACCGGTGAGTCGATCCGGAGACTTGGCCGGCCGTGGCCGGATCGTTGTACTCGCGCGGATAGGCCCAGACCAGCGTCGGTAATCGTTGGCCGCCGTCATAATCGGGCGGCAGGTACATCGTAAAGGACAGTGGCGTCCCATCGGCTCGGGTGTAGGTGACCCGTTGTTTGGTGATCTTCCGCAGCTCGGGTGCCGGATCGGGGAAATCCGTCAACGCGGCGAAGTCGGTCGAGCCCACGGTACGCAACCGATAGTTGGGCGGCGATGCCGCGGTCTCGTGCTGGGTGAGGAACCGTAACGCTCCGTGTTCGTCCCCGTCGATCAACGCCACCACCCACTCGTAACTCTCCGGCTCGCTCTGAAACAAGCGTTCCGTCTGCAGCGTCTGCAGATCCAGGCGGTCCAGGAACGGATAATCACCGTCGGGCGACGCGCCGTCACCGGCCAGATACAGGTGATCGCCGTCTTGCCACAGCACTCGCCCACCATCGGGCAGGGTGCGCATCATGGGTGACCCGGGGTCGCCGTAGCGATCGCGGATCGATCGATCCCAGATTTGTCGAGCCGGTTCGGAGTCGTCGGTCCGGATCAGGAACGTCTGCAGCCAGCGGCGGTCGCGATCGTAGTCCGAGATCAAAGCCAGCGCCTCTCGCTCGCCCCAGACCAGGCTGCGAAAACGGTGTTCCAGCCGTAACACTTCCGTCGCGTCCTCTGAAAACGGGGCTGTCCAGGACATCAGCCGATCCCGATGCGGGACGTCCGTCCGTGGATCGCCACCATCCAACGCCTCGATCCAAAACAACGTCGCCGGTTCAACTGGGCACCAATGGACCACGCGCGGGCCGGGCAACACACCCTCGATGGGCACGCCTGCCGCCGAAGGCAACGAGGCGACGGTCTGCAACGCCACGCCCGCGCGATCCCATACCACGATGTCGGTCGGAAAGCCGCCGACCGGCAGCAATCGCGAAAACGGTTGCTGGACCGTGTGGACCAGAAACAACGTGCCGTCCGGCGACGGGTTGACGTGGCGATACCGCCCGGGTGCGCCCAAGTCACGGCGGCTGCCGGTGTTCGTATCGACCAGGACCAATTGCGACGTCGCATAGTGATCGAACAAACGCTCGTCGTTCGCGTCGCGTAACAGATCCTGATACGTCCGCACCGGAGCCGGTTCCCCGAAACTCTCCTGGATACTCGGCCCTTCCGGCGCTGGCGGAGCGACGGGCGCGTCGCCCTGCTCGGGCGGGACCGTAAAGACCAGCAGGGTGCGGCTGTCCGGCATCCAGTGGATCGCGCTGGTCAGCACGGCATTCAATTTCACGCCGTCCACTCGTTCTGCCTGGCCGGTCTTTGCGTCGACCACCCACAATTCCGTTCGATTGGGTTGCCACATGGCAAAGGCGAACCGCGAACCGTCCGGGGCCCAGATGGGCGAACCGGGTTGCGAGTCCGCTGGAAGCGATACCGGGACGGGATCACCGCCATCGATCGATTGCAACTGCAATCCCAGGTACCGAGGTGGGCGGTGCGGACCGCGGTTTTCCGGGTCCAGACGGATCCCGGCCAGCGCCACCATCGGCCGTGCCAGTTCTTCGATCGACGGATACCGTTGTCGATCCAGCCAGACGATTCGATCGCGAGTCGGGCTGAGCGACATGGCGGGCGGAGCCGGGGTGTCCAGCACTCGCAGCACCTGTTCCGGCGGTTGCTGATAAGGCGTTGGTTCCTGGCCCCACGCCGCCATCGATACGCTGATGATCAACACAGCACCCCACATTCTGAAACTTAAACTCGTCGCAAGAAAAGTCGTTGTTTTCATCGCCTCTGTTTTCGACCAAGCGGAAAAAGTGTCACGGTCACTAAGCGACCTCGCAGAAATAACTTGAACGAATTGTAGCAGGCACACTCCGTGTGCCGTCCGCAGGTTACGGCACGCTCCGTGTGCGGTCCGCAGGTTACGGCACGCTCCGTGTGCGGTCCGCAGGTTACGGCACGCTCCGTGT
>SKVE01000126.1 GCA_007129635.1 Planctomycetaceae bacterium | reverse complement strand
CTTTGTTCGATAGCGTTCTGCAAAACTAAACTCAGCAAACAGTGATCGGCCGAGGCGGCATCCGGCCTCAATTCGATATCGGTCAACAACAAGGCGTCCTCCAGCAACGCGATGATGCGGCTGCGGGCCTGGTCGAATAGCTCCCGCAACTTCACGGCCATCGGCTGGTCGCCGCATTCCCGAAAAACCAATTCGGCGATCCCGAGGACGCCCGACAGCGGAGTCCGCAGTTCATGAGAGATCAGTCTCAAAAAATCGCTCTTCGCCTGGTCCAACACGGCCAAGCACGCGTTGGATTCGGCCAGTTCCTGGGTGCGTTGCTGGACCGAATCTTCCAGCCGAGCGTTCTGATCTTCGAGTTCCTGCTGCAGGCGTTTCAGACGCAAATGGGTCTCCACACGAGCCTCGACCTCCTCGATCTGAAACGGCTTGGTGACATAGTCGACGCCGCCTGCTCGGAATGCCTCGACTTTGTCCGACGTATCGCTCAGCGCGCTGAGGAAAATCACCGGTACTTCCGCTAACTGCGAGTCGGCCTTTGATCGACGGCAGACCTCGAAACCGTCCATCTCGGGCATCTTGATATCCAACAGGATCAGATCGGGGACCATGTTCCGCGCGGCCTGCAACGCCAGCTTGCCGCTGCGTACAGGCCGGACCTTGTAGCCCCGCGACTGCAGCAGGCCGGTCAGCACCTGCAGATTCTCCGGGGTATCATCGACGATCAAGATATCCGGCTTGGCTCGCTGGAAAGATTGACTTGGAGTCACGATCCACCTCCTTTTCCGATCATTTGGATCAGCCTCTCGTATTCAGAATGCGCCCCGTGATGAGGGACGCAAACGTGCTTGGTTTCATGGAAATTAAAAGGTGAGCGCCGAAATGCGGTCAGCCATCAGTCGCGCGCCCAATTCCGAATAGGCGACCGCTGCTGCAGAACTGGGCGCGGAATGGAACACAGGGACACCCGTTTTGAGGGCATGGAGATTTTCCGCGCCGGATGGTGGGATGACTCCAATGATGGGGCAGGATAACTGGTCGCGGGCACGCCCCACGGTGATCAATGTACCTGCTGAATGATCATGGAGGATCAGCAGCGCGCCTACTGAATCGGGGAGTCGTCGGCCACTTGCGAGGCTATCGTTCACCAATCGAGTCAGCGCGATGCACGTCGCTTCGAGTTCCACGGTCAGAACGACGAATTCGCAAGCGTTCAGTACGCTCGGTGCCATGGCTGACTTTGCATCCGGAAGATCCAGGATCACAAAGTCGAACATTTCGGCCAGCACCTGCAGCAGTTCTCCGGGTTGATGGGGTGATGCGGGGCCACGTTCTGGTGCCAACGCAGGCGGCGCCGCCAACAGCTTGACGCCGCTACGATGTATCCGGAAATGCGGGCTGATCATCTCCGGATTCAGTCGGCTGCCCAGGGGTTGCGTCAAGACCTTGTCCAGGTTTCCTCCAGTGGTCAGGCCCAATTGCATCGCAGCGGTGCCTGGCGAGTCGCGCAGTTCGACCAATGCCACCGACCGCTGGGGGGCCGCCATGGCCACCGCGGTATTCACTGCGGCTGTCGTCACGCCCACACCACCTTTGGCTCCCAAAAACCCGATGCATCGCCCACGTTTGGGAGCGGGGCTTTCTCCGGTAGGGGTTGGGGCGGCCCGGTTGCGCAATGCCGCACGCACGCGAGTCTTCACAATCAACTCGGAAAACGGCTTGGTGATGTGGTCGATCGCCCCTTCGTCCAGGCTGGTCGCTACGTCCGCCTCTCCCGTCAACGCCGTGATGATGATCACCGGGATGTGCTGTGTATGCTCTTGACTCTTCAAACGTCGCAGCACCTCGATGCCGTTCAACTCAGGCATCATCACATCCAACAGGATCAGGTCAGGCGTCTCGTTGTCAACCACCTCCAACGCCTGCCGACCGTTCGACGCTTCCAGCAACTGGTAGGTTTCGCCGCCAAGCGCGTGCCGCAGCAACGTGCGAATGATCTGGTCGTCGTCCACGATCAGTACTTTGGGCACGTCCATCCAAAGGCCCTCCCGAAAATCTTTCACCAACGAATTTCCACCCAGCTTCCATGGCGACACCGTCGTGGAACCTCGCTCCCGAAATCCCATGCTCGCGAAACAAATGCCAATATCCCCCGCCTACCAGTGCCATCGCAAGCCCCCTTCTCACATTGATGGGTCCTTCACCCGTTCATCTGACCGATTGTTTTTCGAGCTGCCAGCAAGTAATCTGGTTGGTAAAGGCTTGTAGGGGTGGAGCCACGACGGAGTTTTTGATTGTGGATCATAGCCAGCGGCGAGGTATCAGCCTGAAGTTCTGCTCTGTAGTTTTTGGATGTGGTTTTGCCGATGGCAGAGGTTGGCTTCGAGCCGATGGCGAGGCAGTTTGAATGGTTTCACAAAACTTCTTCCATACGTTGTTCGAAAAGGTTTGGCCGCCGGCCATTCTGCTGCTGATCGTCCTGATTGTTGGCGGCGGGGCCACAGGGTGGACCGTTTGGCGGAAAGACTACGAGATGCGTGAGCATCTGCTGGGACAGACGCGTCGCATCGTCCAGACCGTCAACCCGAAGGATATTCAAGCGCTCTCCGGCACCGATGCGGACTTGGATTCGCCCCGATACCAGCGCCTGAAGGACCTGCTGACCACACTTCGCCAAGCCGACGATCGATGCCGGTTCATCTACCTGATGGGGCGGCAGGCCGATGGCACGGTGTTCGTGTTCGTCGATAGTGAAGATCCCAGCTCGAAAGACTACTCGCCTCCCGGCCAGATCTATGGCGAAGCGGGTACCATCGAGGCCGGGGTGTTCGAAACAGGAGAATCGATCGTCTTTGGACCGACCGAAGATCGCTGGGGAGTTTGGATCTCTGCGTATGTGCCGATCCACGATTTTAGGACAGATACCGCCGTGGCCTTCCTGGGCATGGACATTGATGCTCGTGTTTGGAATCGCAATCTAGCCCGAGCCGCTGTGATGCCGATTGCCTTGACGTCGGTTCTGGCAGCCATTTTGATCATCGCGTCGGTGCTTGCATCGCGTCGCTGTCGGTGGGCGGCAGCGCCACCGTGGTTACACTATCTTGAGGCGACCGTGGTGCTGATGGCAGGACTGATAGCGACGCTGTTTGCAGCGCAGACGGCGTACAAGATCGAATCATTCAATCGGGCTCGTGTTTTCGAGTACCTGGCCGAAAGCAAAACCCATCATGTGGCGGCTGTCTTTCTCGATCTTCAGCACGCAGAACTGGAAGGCTTCGCTCGGTTCTATGAATGCAGCGATGACATCACGGAGGATGAATTCACCCGATTTACCATCCCGTTGGTGGCAAACTCGGCCGTGCATGCTTGGGGATGGATCCCTGCGGTGCCTGCCACTGAGAAAGAGGCCTTTGAGCAGATGGTCCGCGGCGAAGGCTTGAAAAAGTTTGAAATCTGGGGCCTGAGTGAACGCGGGCCACGGATTTCGGCGGAAGGTCGCGAGATGTACTTTCCTGTGTTTCGCATCGCCCGTCGGGATGGAAACCTGGACGCGCTGGGGTTCGATGTTGGCTCGGAACCCGTCCGTCGCTCGGCATTGACGCAGGCGATCCGCTCGAGAATGTGCACTGCAACGCCGCCGCTGAGCTTGGTAGAGGGATCCGATGACCAGAAAGCCATGATCCTGTTCCGTCCGGTTTTCGAACCAGACAACGAAGATCGTCTGAGGGGGTTCGTCGTTGCAGTGATCCGGTTGGACACCCTACTGGCCAGCGTTCATGAAACGGCATCGGTGCACCTGTCAATCGCCCTCATGAAAAAACCGGGAGGGCTCCAACTTTTAGCCCGTTCGTGCGATTCAAGTCACTCCTCGTTTTCAACTGCCCACACCGTTTCCCGACCCGTCACCGTCCATGGTCAAGTTCTGACGGTGATCGCCCATCCGGGACCGACTTTCCTGCGTCGATACCCGCTGCATCGAGCGGTTTGGATTTATGTCGTGGCAGGGGTGTTACTGACATCATTGACGATCGTTCTCGTCGCTCGACCAGTGCAACAACGCAAACGATTAGAGGAGTTGGTATTACAGCGAACGGCAGCAGTGCGAGAGATCGAGGCACGCTACAACCAAGTGGCCGAGCAAAGCCGCACCTTCACCTGGGAGATCGATGCAGAAGGGCTGTACACCTATGTCAGCCCTTCGGTCAAAACGATCCTCGGCTACCGACCCGAAGAATTGACCGGCCAGAAACACTATTTCGACCTGTGGCCTGAAACGGATCGCCACAAGATAGGGAAAAAGGCTCACGACATCGAGAAAGAAAAACGGAGATTCCGAGATTTCGAAAATCAGGTGGTCTGCCGCGATGGCAGTATCCTGTGGATGTCGACCAACGGGATTCCCATCCTGGACGCGGACGGCGCGTTACGAGGATATCGCGGAACCGATACGGATATCACCGAACGCAAGCAATTCGAGGCCGAACGTGAGCGGTTGCTGTCAGAGTCCGAGACGGGTCGCGCCGCGCTTCTCAGCACGTTAGAAGACCGGAAGCGAGCTGAATCGGAACTGGCCCGACTGGTGTCCGCGGTGGAACAGGTTAACGAAACGGTCGTGATCACTGATTCCGATGGTACCATCTGTTACGCAAATCCGACCTTCACTCGACTTACCGGCTATGCCCGGGAAGAAGCCCTGGGGCAGAACCCTCGTATCCTTAAGAGCGGCGAACACGGCCAAGCTTATTACCGCCGACTATGGGACACAATCTCCGGGGGGAAAACCTGGGAAGGACGACTGGTCAATAAGCGGAAAGACGGAACCCTCTACACGGAAGACGCCACGATCTCGCCGGTCCGCGACGAAACCGGCCGGATCGTCAACTACGTGGCCGTCAAGCGGGATATCACCGAACAACTCAAGGCCGAGCAAGAAAACGCTCGACTGGAACAACGGCTGCAACAGTTGCAAAGGGTCGAGTCGATCGGCCGGTTGGCTGGCGGCGTGGCACATGACTTCAATAACATGCTGAGCGTCATTCTGGGCTACGGAGAAGAACTGCTCGAACGACTGCCAGCCGATGATCCGCTCCACGAGAATGCGAAGCAAATCGTCCGAGCTGGCCAGCGTTCAGCAACGTTGATCGGCCAGTTGCTGGCCTTCAGCCGGCGGCAGACGCTTCAACCGCGCGTCGTGGACCTGAACGCTCTGCTTGCCAATCTGGAATCGATGCTCCGACGGCTGATCGGCGAACACATCGAGCTTCGGATCACGTGCTGCTCGGACCTGTATCGTGTCATGGCCGATCCGGGACAGATCGAGCATGTGGTGGTCAACCTGGCGATCAACGCTCAGGATGCCATGCCCCAGGGCGGCACCTTGATGATCGAGACGGCCAATATGTTCCTGGATGCGTATCACACGCTAGTCCACGGCGAAATCGCACTCGGCGAATACGCGATGCTGTCAATCCGCGACACGGGCTGCGGTATGGACCGCCAAACGCTGGCTCAGATCTTCGAGCCATTCTTCACCACCAAAGGAAAGGGCCGAGGCACAGGCCTGGGCTTGGCCTCCGCATACGGCATCGTCCGGCAATCCGGGGGCCAGATCGTCGCCGAATCCGAGCCAGGAAAGGGTTCCGAGTTCCGGATCTACCTGCCGCGCACACTGGCGGAACGGACAGATCATCCAGATTCACCCAGAATCGACTCGATTCCCGGCATGGGGGAGCATATTCTGGTGGTCGAAGACGAAGCGTCGTTACGCACGTTGATCGCCCGCGAACTTACCGAACTTGGGTATCGTACCAGCACGGCAGTCGACGGCCAGGACGCGTTGAGAATGGTCCAGCAGCAAGAGCTTTACCCTGATCTGCTGCTGACCGACGTGATCATGCCAGGCATCAATGGAACCGAACTGGCCACCCGACTTCGACGCGAGCAGCCGGATTTGAAAGTGCTGTTTATGTCCGGCTATTCGGACGAATTGATTCAATCGCACGGTGTGCTCGAGCCTGGGATACTATTCCTGGGTAAGCCCTTTCGCAGGAATGATCTGGCAAGGAAGGTACGGGAGGCGCTGCAGAGTCGGATCGAACCGCAGGGATTGAAGAATATTCTGATGATCGATGACGAGCCGCTTTTCCGCGATTTGCTCCAACATCAATGCATCAAGCGAGGCTATGAGTTTACTGGGGTGGACAACGCAGCCGCGGCGCTCGAAGCCCTGTCGTCCCAAGAATTTGGTGTCTTGCTGTTGGACAGAAACCTACCGGGTTCCGACGGCAGGCGGATCCTGCAAGAAATCCGGCAGGCCGGACATGACCTACCGGCAATCCTGTTGACCGGTGATTTGGCGTCTGTCGATCTCCCAACGTTTCAGGCATTGGGCGTGATCCACGCCGTCGAGAAATCGGCAGATAATGCCGGGCTGTTAGACTGGATGAAAGATCATAGGCTTTAGGAACTTTAGCGATGGTATGGTTGGACCGATGGATCAGGTGGTCGATTGCCGTAGCGGCGATGGCGGGGTTGACATGGGGCCAAGACAACCCGGTCGATGCGGCCGAGGTGATTCGCTTGCCGGCCAAAGAGACGCTGACGGCGGTCGAGATGGATCACGGGGACGAGCTGCGCGTCTCGTTGCACGACGGGCGGGTGGTGAGCCTGACGCTGGAAGATTCGTCCGCGTCGATCATCCAGCGGGTCGAGCCGGGTGGGGTGATCTATCAGTTTTCGCTGCAGATGCGGGTGGATGGTCAGCCGATGACGATGCGCCGTTTCGTCGGGTCGCAGGAGAGCTTCTACGAACCCTACGTGGTCAGCGGGTTGCGGATCTGGCCCGACACCGCCTTGGCCGTGTTTGATCTGATCCCGATCCGGTACCCGCGATTGGGCAATCTGCAGTGCTTGCCTCGCAAAGCCGTGCGTCTGGCGTTGCAGGACGCCTCGCGACGCATCTGTCCCGACCCGCTGCATCCGTGGCTGGACGAACCGGACAATACCTTGGATGTCGGACGCTGTTACAACGGCGACGATAGCTATCTGGGGGCCTATCTGGGCCAGGCGCTGCACGTGGGTTTGGACATCAATCACCCTGCGGGCAGCCTGCTGATGGCACCGCTGGATTTCGATACCCACGCGTACTTTAACAGTTTGGAAATGGGGCACAACAACAATCGTTGGCGTGGCATCCGGCGTTGGGAGAACGGCGATGTATGGGCCCTGCAGACGCACCACCTGATCCGCTTGCTGGTACCGTCCCACCGGCCGTTAGCTGCCGGGACGAAATACGCGACCACCGCCGGGGTTCACGTCGGCAGCCACGAGCATACTCATTTTGAATTCAAAATCGGACGCAAGGCCCCCGATTCGCCATTGCCCAGTGACACGGATCCTGCATCCATCGCTCATCCGATCGACTTTGACAATCAGTCGCAGGCGGCGCAGGCGGCGCCCGAGGTGCTGCACTTGGACCCGTGGATTGTGTTTTGGCAGATCTTCGAGGATCGTCGCCGCCAGAAGGGCGAAGTGCGAGCCGCGATGAGCCCGCTGGCACCGGTTGCTGCTGGTCAGCCGGTACGGTTTTCCGCCGACGGCTCACAACCCGGGCGCGATCGGCAAGACCTGACCTATCACTGGACCTTCGGCGATGGGGCAGTAGGGTACGGTCTCGCTCCGCAACATGTGTTCGCTGGTCCTGGCATCTATCCCGTGACGTTGGTGGTGGACGACGGACTGGCGCGAGCGACTCATACGCAGCACGTGGTGGTCAGCGGCTCGCCGACGGATCAGCCCGTACTGGTGCTGACCAGTCCGGAGTCGCCGTCATTTGTTCGCCGCCCGGTCCATGCGGTCGACACCTATGGAGCCGCGGTCGATCGACTGCCGCACACGCTGGAATTTGTGGCTGTCGCCTCGCGGCCCCGACCGGCGAGCCAATCCGTACGGTTGCAGAACCCGGGCGGTGGTCGCCTGGACCAGGCGACGGCACAGCCAGATGCAGACCCTACCGACTGGCTCAGGTTAGAGACCGCAGGACAAGGCAACTCGCAAACCCTGGATGTCGCGGTCGATGCTACCGCGTTAGCCCCGGGCACCTACACGGCGCGAGTGATGGTCGAATCGCCGGGCGCCGTCAATTCACCACAAGCGTTCGGAGTTCGGCTAAAGGTGCGGGAAGCGAAGCGAGTAGCGGCCGTCATCGTCGACGACCACGACCCGGGCTTCTTCGCCACGCCGTACTTCTGGGTCGGTCATCATTTTTCTCGCGTGCCGCGCAACCGCCGAGGCCATGGGGGGTTCTACCTGACCAATGGCGGCCAAGCCGTCGAGGGACAATTCGCTCGATTCACTCCCGATCTGGCGGCGGGCCAGTACGAGGTCGCGTTCAGCGATGTCACTCCGTTTCCCCCGGGCAGCCAATTCACGGTCCGCATCCGGCACAGCCAGGGCGAGACCACCCGGCGTGTACGGCCGGACGCATCCCGTGTGATCGGCACCTTTACTTTCCACGAAGGCACCGACGGCTACGTCGAAATCCAAGCCGCCGATTCCCAAGGTCTCGTCATCGCCGACGCCATCCAATGGCGCCCTACCGACCCGAGCCGCAACGCCAACGACGCCGACTGAGCAGCAGACTTTTCCGCACGCACTCCCGGCCAAGGCGCGTTCAATTTGTGGTTGCCAAGCCCAATGGCTACCCAGCCACGAACGAGGGGCTCCGAACCGCTGTCTCTTTGGCCATGCAGCCTGAGACTCTCACCCGCCAAGCGGGGAGGATCTCGCCGAGTACCCGCTCCCGTATCGGCCACCAGTCGCCGCGTGATATCCTGACCATCGGCCATCCGTAATTGCACCGGTACTGCCGGACGATCGCAGTGCAGCGGGTAAACGCTCACGGTCCTGCAGCCCAAATGTCGTGGACTTGGTCGTAGTCGTTACTGGCTTCGATACAGCAGCATCGGGCCGGAACAACTCCCGCAGTGTGTTACTGTCCGCCCGGCGCGAAGCGCCCTCCACGTCGCCAAGACAGCTTAGTTCCTCCTCGAACCGGGTGACGATCTGTACCGAGTG
>SKVE01000246.1 GCA_007129635.1 Planctomycetaceae bacterium | reverse complement strand
TTCACCAGCGGGACAAGCCCGCGGGGGTCTCAAGAATCTGCCGCCGAATCGGAACAGAAACCGATCGACGCAAAAACACGAAATCAGCCGAAAGCCAAACAAATTGAACACGCCACTCCCGACCCCTTCCGCCAATCATCTTCTGCCGGGCCTTGATGGCCCGGTTTTTTTTCGTTCTTGTACCGCCCCAACGATTCCCACAAGGCGTCGCATAAGCTATCATTCATGCATACCCAGTACGGGGCCAAATCGGACTTGCAGACATGGCACGTTAGAACTCGAAATCATTGGAGTCTGAGCGTTGTATTCTCGCAGCTTTTTCCGGATGTTGCCTGCTTTCACGGGGCTGTGGCTCGCGTTATTCTCAATCGGGCCCGTCAGCTTGTTAGCCGATTCCGTCCCGGATTTCAACCGGGAGGTACGGCCGATTCTCTCACAGCATTGCTTCAAGTGCCACGGACCGGACGAAGCGACTCGCATGAGCGGCTTACGGCTGGATCATCGCCAGGATGCGTTGGCGGCGATCGTACCTGGCGATCCGGAGCAGAGCGAGCTGGTGCGGCGGATCTTTTCGTCCAGTGATTTCGAGGTGATGCCGCCGCCGGAGGCGAAGTTGCCGATGACAGACCAGCAGCGGGACGTGTTGCGGCGCTGGGTAGAAGCAGGCGCCGATTACCAGCCTCATTGGGCGTTTGTGGCACCGCAAAAGCCGCCGCTGCCGGAAGTCCAGCCGTCGGATTGGCCGCAGCGACCGCTCGACCATTTCGTTCTTGAACAACTGGAGGCCCGCGGCCGATCGCCATCCTCCCAGGCGGATCGAGCGACGTTGATTCGTCGCGTTTCGCTGGATCTGATCGGTCTGCCGCCGACACCGGATCAAGTCGATCAGTTTATCGCCGACGAAGCGCCGGATGCCTACGAGCGTTTGGTGGACCGTCTCTTGGCATCCGAGCACTACGGCGAGCGGTGGGCACGGCGATGGCTGGATCTGGCTCGCTATGCCGATACCAACGGGTACGAAAAAGACCGGCCGCGAAGTATCTGGCCTTACCGAGACTGGGTGATCCATGCGTTGAACGACGGGATGCCTTTCGACCAGTTCACGATCCAGCAGATCGCCGGCGACATGCTGCCCGAGGCGACGCTGGATCAGCGGATCGCGACGGGGTTCCACCGCAACACGATGCTGAACGAGGAAGGCGGTATCGACCCGCTGGAATTCCGCTTCCACGCCATGACGGATCGCGTGGCGACCACCGGCACCGCCTGGCTGGGTTTGACGCTGGGTTGTGCCCAGTGCCATACGCACAAGTACGATCCTGTGTCGCATCACGAGTATTTCGGGGTGATGGCCTTGTTGAACAATGCCGACGAACCCGAATTGGAATTGCCGCAGGAAGACCTGGACGCTCAGCATCGTCGCAACGTTCAGCAGGCCGAGCAGTTGCTGGCCCAGTTGCCGGAACAGTTTCCGGTGGAGGAAGAAGGCGATCGGCCGATCGACGATCGCCGGCGAGCCGAATTGGACCGCCGCTGGGCCGACTGGCTCCAGCAGCAGCGATCGGTGGCCGTCGATTGGACGCCATGGCGGCCGGTCGAAGCTACGTCGAACCTGCCGCTGTTGACCGTGCAGTCAGACGATTCAGTATTCGCCTCGGGGGACTTCACCAAGGACGACACCTACCGCTTGCGATTCGCGGCGCCGAAACGCGAGATCTACGCGGTGCGTCTGGAAGTTTTGCCTGATCCCCGCTTGCCCGCCGATGGTCCCGGCATGACGTATTACGAGGGCACCAAGGGCGATTTTTTCCTGGGCGTGTTCCAGCTATCCGATGGCCAGCAGCCGTTGCCGATCGCCAGCGCTTCGGCCAGCTATGCCAAGAACCGCTTTGGCAACCATCCGGTCTCGGCGGAACTGACGTTGGACGGCGATCCGCAAACGGGTTGGTCGGTACACGATCGTACGGGCGAAAGGCACGTGGCGGTCTACGTGCTGGATTCCCCGTGGTCGGGCGAATCGGATCTGCATCTGACCATGACCTTCGGACGCCATTTTGCCAGCTCGCTGGGCCGTTTTCGCATTTCGGTCACCGACGATCCACGTGCCGGTCAGGCATTGGATCTGCCCGAGCAGGCCGATCAGTGGCTGCCATTGCCTGAGTCGCAATGGCCGGACCAGGTGCGTGAACCGTTGTGGCATGCTTTCCTGCTGAGTCTACCGGAATTGGCCGAACCCGCCAAAAAGATCCAGCAATTGCTGAAGCGTCCAGAGTATCCGACGACGCTGGTGATGCAGGAGCGTCCGCCGGAGAACCCGCGGCCAACGCACCTGCACCATCGCGGCGAGTTTTTGGAACCTCAAGAACAGATCGATCCGGGCGTGCCGGCGTTCTTGCCACCATTGCCAGCAGACCAGCCGCCGAATCGTTTGACCTTCGCCCGCTGGTTGGTTTCCGAGGACAACCCGCTGACGGCCCGCGTGACGGTCAATCGCCATTGGGCCGCCTTTTTTGGAAACGGCTTGGTGACCACGATGGACGACTTCGGGTACCAGGGTCAGATGCCGACGCATCCCGAGCTGTTGGATTGGCTGGCCGTCCAGTTCATGCATTCGGGCTGGTCCCTGAAATGGCTGCATCAAGAGATCGTGATGAGTGCCACTTATCAGCAGTCCTCTCGAGTCACCGAGGAGCTGGCAAAATGGGATCCTGACAACCGCTGGCTGGCTCGGGGTCCCCGAGTCCGGCTGGAGGCGGAATTGATCCGCGACGGGGCGCTGCTCAGTAGCGGCCTGTTGTCCGACACGCTCGGCGGTCCCAGCGTCTTCCCGCCTCAACCCGAAGGGGTGACCACCGAAGGCACCTACGGCCCGTTGACTTGGAAAGCCAGCACCGGACCCGACCGGTACCGCCGCAGCTTGTACACGTTCCTCAAGCGGACAGCCCCGTTCGCAATGTACAACACGTTCGACGCGCCGACGGGCGAGTCGTGTGTGGCGCGGCGCGATGTTTCGAACACGCCGCTGCAAGCCCTGACGCTGATGAACGACGTGGTGTTCCTCGAGGCGGCGCAGGCACTGGGCAAGGAATTCTCGGATCGCGACGAACCGCTGAAAGATCGCATGACCCTGTTGTTTCGTCGCGTCGTTGTGCGGTCGCCGGATCCCGAGGAACTCGATGCGCTGATCGCCTTTTATCTGGACCAGCGGACCCGATTCGAAAACGACCAGTTGGATGCTGCCACTGTGGCAGGTCAAGCCGATGGGGATCTAGTGGAACAGGCCGTCTGGACCGTCATCGCGCGAATACTCTTGAACCTGGACGAAACGATCACCAAGACATGAACCCCGCAACCCAACCGTACCGCGACGTCACTCGTCGACATTTCTTTCGCGATTGTGGCATCGGCTTGGGCAAACTGGCGCTGGCCGGTTTGTTGACCGATGCCTTCCGCAGCTCGGCTTCCGCCACCCCGGCGGCCGATCATCCGCTGGCCGCTCGAGAGCCTCATTTCCCGGGCCGGGCCAAGCGGGTGATCCATCTGTTCATGGCGGGTGGCCCCAGTCAATTGGAGATGTTCGACAATAAACCGGAACTCAAGCGACTGGAGGGCAATCCGTTGCCGCCTTCGGTCATCGGCGGCCAGCGTTACGCCTTCATCCGTCCCGATGCGGCCGTGCTAGGGCCCCAGTACTCGTTCGCGCGGCATGGCGAATCGGGCGCCGAGTTGTCCGAGATGGTGCCACATCTGGCGAAGGTTGCTGACCGGATCTGCCTCCTTCGATCGGTGCATACGGACCAGTTCAATCACGCGCCGGCTCAGATCTTCTTCAACAGCGGCTTTGCCCAACCCGGGCGGCCCAGCCTGGGATCCTGGGTGTTGTACGGGCTGGGCGCAGAGTCTCAAGAGCTACCGGCCTTTGTCGTCATGTCGACCGGCGCGGGGATCAGCGGCGGTGCTGCGTTGTGGTCCAGCGGGTTTCTACCGACTCTGTACACCGGCGTCAGGTTTCGTAACCATGGCGATCCCATCCTGAACGTCTCCAGTCCTGCGGGATTCGACTCGCGATTGCAGGAAGAATCGTTGGCCCTGATCCGACAACTGAACCAGCGGCGGCTGGCTGTCGAAGGCGATCCGGAAATCGCCACTCGGATCGCTTCGTACGAAATGGCGTTCCGGTTACAGACCTCCGCGCCCGAATTGATGGATCTGAGCCGCGAGACTCAGGAGACCCTGGATCTGTACGGCTGCGATCCGGACAAGCCCAACTTCGCACGGGCCTGCCTGTTGGCCCGACGCATGCTGGAACGAGGCGTCCGCTTCATCAACATCTACCACGAAGGCTGGGACGCGCACAGCGACGTCGCTGGGAATGTAAAACGCAATTGCGAGGCTACCGATCAGGCCAGCGCGGCGCTGGTCGCCGACCTCCAACAGCGGGGCATGCTGGACGATACCCTCGTGATCTGGGGCGGCGAATTCGGACGAACGCCCATGGTAGAAACCAATCCGGCGTTGGGACGAGCCCTGGGACGCGACCATCATCCCCAAGCGTTTTCCATGTGGATGGCCGGCGGTGGCATCCGTGCGGGCATGACTTACGGTGCGACCGACGAAGCCGGTTTCCATATTACGGAAAACCCCGTCCATATCCATGATCTCCAGGCGACGATCCTGCATTGCCTGGGGTTCGATCACGAGCGATTGACCTACCATCACGCCGGTCGCGATTTTCGCTTGACCGATGTCCATGGCCGAGTTGTCCGTGAAATCCTGGCTTGATTCTAACACATCTTCTGCTCTACAATCCACCGACGGCGGTGCAGGCCTCGGGTGACTGCACGCATGGATGTTGAGCAACGAGAAGCCTTGATGCGATTGACCGAGATTCCCTTAGCGCTGGAACCGAGCGAGCTGCCCGCCGATGTCGTCCAGTTTCTGGAAGAGGCCGACCGACGCGTCCGTTGGTTCAGCGAACGTATGCCGGGCTTGATCAGTGGATTCATTCCCAGCGACTTTGTCGCCGTCTATCAAACGCTACGCTTCATCCGTGACAGGCATTTGACGTGCGGGAACTCGTTATGCGAGTGGGGCAGCGGGTTGGGCGTCGTCGCTGCGTTGGCCACGATGCTGGGGTTCGATGCTTACGGGATCGAAATCAACCCGGAACTGTTGGAGGCTTCGCAACAATTGGCGGCGGATTTCGATCTGCCCACCGTGCTGATCCAGGGCAGTTTCGTCCCGCCCGGTTCCGATCATCTTCTGGACCGAGCGTTTATGGATTTGGAGGGCGGGCTGAAACTGCACGCCGAAACCGATCGCGCCTACGAAGAACTGGGGCTGGATGTGTGTGATTTTGATATCATCTTTACGTACCCGTGGCCCGACGACGAACCGCTGATCGCTCGGCTGTTTTCCAAATACGCCTCGCGAGGCGCGCTGCTGCTGACCTATCACGATTCGAAACCCATGCGATTGCGGCGAAAATAAGCACCCCGCCAGGAGTGCCTTGTCAATCAAGGCGGCGTGCCGGGTCATCAAGCTTCCTGGTCACGCGGGCACAGACGCCCCAGGTCCTGGAAGAAGTGGGGATACGTCTTGGCTGTGCAACCGGGGTCCAGGATCGTGACGCCGGGCGTGCGCAACCCGACCAACGCCAGGCTCATCGCCATCCGATGATCCTGGTAGGTCTCGATCCGTGCGGGGCGGAGCGGACCCGGGGTGATACGCAACCCATCGGGTAGTTCCTCCACTTGGCCGCCCAGTTTCCGCAGTTCTCGAGCCAAATCGCCGATGCGGTCGGTTTCTTTGTGCCGGATATGACCGACGCCGGTAATCGTGGTGGGACCGTGGGCATACAGGGCGACAGCCGCTAGTGTCTGGACCGTGTCGCTGATGGCGTTCATATCCACCTCGATACCCCGCAACGCAGCACCGGTAACACACAGCCCCGCTTCGGTCTCCTCCACACCACAGCCCATGCGGGCCAGGCAATCACAGAATCCCACATCGCCTTGTAACGCGTCGCGGTGCAGGCCCCGGACGGTGACTTGCCCGCCGGTGATCGCAGCAGCCGCCCAAAAATAGCTGGCGGCGGACGCATCGGGCTCGATCGCATACTCGCGTGCCTGATAGGGATGGCCCGGGGGGATGTGAAATCGCGACAGATCCGTCTGATCAACATCGACCACAGCGCCGAAAGCCTGCATCACCGCCAACGTCATGTGGACGTACGGCTTGGAGACCAAGGGGCCATCGACCACCAATTCGACGCCTTGCCTGGCATGGGGCGCGGCCAACAGCAGACCGCTGAGGAACTGGCTGGAAATGTCTCCACGCACCGTGGCTCGCCCGCCAGCCAAACCCGCAGCATGCACAACGACGGGTGGGCAACCATGATCGCGTTCCGCGCGGACGTCGGCGCCCAACTGGCGGAGCGCAGCCAGCAGATCGTCGATCGGCCGCTGCTGCATCCGCGCGACGCCGTCCAGTCGAAAGATGCCGTGGCCCAGCGTGGTCGCGGCGGTCAAAAAACGGATCGAGGTGCCGCTGTTGGCTAAGAACAACTGGGCGCTGGTCGCGGGGATGCGTCCTCCGCAACCGTCGACGATGATCTGATCCGATAAGACACCCGTACGCGTGGCGATCCCCAGCTTCTCGAGCGATTGGAGCATGACTCGCGTATCTTCGCTATCCAGCGCGCCCTGCAACGTCGACCGACCGTCGGCCAGCGCGGCGCAGATCAGGGCTCGATTGGTGATGCTTTTGGAACCTGGCGGTCGAATCGAACCACGGATCGGTCCACAGGGCTGGATGGTCAATTCGGTGCTCACGGTTCGACGATCTTCCATAGATAGCGGTCGCTGCGGACATACAACGCATCGCCGGACACGGCGGGCGAGGCATGGATGGGTTGCTCCAACGAGGCTTGCCCGATGACCTGGCCCTCCTCGCGGCCCAGCCGGATGATATTCGCCTGGCCATCGTAGTTGATGCAGACCATCCGGTCCCCGGCGATCACCGGTGTGGCCCAATGGTTGCCTCCTAATCGCAACTGCCAGATCAATTCGCCGGTCGCCAAGTCGCCACATTTCAGGATGGCACCGCTGAGCGTATAGACACGATCCTCGTGAATGATCGGGCTGGGCGACCCTGGACTCATCCGCCGCGAATCCCAAAGGATCTCGGGGGGATCGGCATCGTCGCCCAAACGCAAAGCCGTCAACCCATTCATGGGCACCAACAGCAGACGATCACGACACACCGAGGAACTCATGGATGCACAGCCGCTGTCCAGCTTCCACAGCGGCTGACCGGTGCGAGGCTCGTGGGCCGTCAATCCGCCCGGCGACTGCAGCAGCACGGCAGTGCGGCGAGCATCCTGTCCGGGCAGCACGATCGGCGACGACCAATTGGCTCGACTGGTTCGGGCGATTCGCCAGAGGTTCTCGCCCGTCTGGGAATCGATCCCGGCGGCGAACGAATCGGCCTGGCTTTCGATCTGAACGACCACCACGCCGTCGACGATCGCGGGCGACGAGGCCATCCCGACATCGCTGCCGGATTGAGGATAGTCATGCGACAGGCCGCGAAACCATTGCAGATGGCCGTCCAAATCCAAGCAGATCAGATCGTTGGACGAGAAAAAGGCGTAGATCCGCTGTCCGTCACTGGCCGGCGTAGGCGCCGCGCCGGTGATGCTCTCGTGCGTGGCCGTACGCCCGGTCGCCCAAAACTGACGCTGCCAGCGCCGCGCGCCCGTTTGCGCGTCATAACACAGCACCAACAAACGGTCCTGCCGCACGCCGGTGGTGGCCGTCACAAAGATCCGATCGTTCACAAGGATGGGGCCGGACGGGCCTCGCCCAGGCAACTCGATGCGCCAGGCGATGTTGGTGCCCTCGCTCCACGTGGCCGGCAGACGGCTGTCGGCCGAAACGCTGCTGCTGGCGGGACCGCGAAACTGAGGCCAATCGGCTCCGGCCGTGATCAGCAGACCGACCAGGATAAGGCCATGAGGTTGGATGCGAAGCATGGTGGATTCCCGTTGGAGGAAGGTGTTTGCTGGCGTTAGCGGGACTGGCACAACACGGCGGTCCCATACTGGTCGCAGACTCGCAACTGGAACTGCCAGCGTTGAGCCCAAGAATCGGTCTGTTCGTTCTGAGCGATCTTGACCAGGATCACGTTCTTGCCGGCCTGCAGTCGACCACGACCGACGTACTGGTCCATGTACATGCCTGCGTGGTAGACGTGATTGGCGGTCAGCAATTCGCCATTCAACCAGACCTTGTTGGCGTTGATCGAACCCAGTCGCAATTGCACGTCGCGCGGTTCGGGGGCGTCGAGTTCAGCGTAGGCGTACGCGATCGCTCCTTTATAACGCCCCAGCACCTGGTTCAAGTCGACCATTCCGTACGGATCTTCGCTGGTGTAATCGATCCAGCCGACCATTCCTTCTTTGCCCAAGTACTTGCCTGTTGGATCCAGGTTCAGCTCGGGACCGTGAGCGGTATCGAATCCGCGGGTATCGACATTATCGAAGGGCGCGATCAGTTTCCAGGTGGTGATGAATCCAAAGTGCCTGACCAGATCCACCGACTGGCCCAATTCCCGCAGCTTGGTTGCCGCTCGATTGACTTGATCCGGATCGCGAGCGGCGATCAGCGTCTGGCGATAGACCTCGGCGGCTTGTACCGTATCCTTCGACATCAGCCCGTCCGCTCGATCCAGCGCTTCCGCTACCGCTTCGCGGCGCAGTTCCAAGCTGGGGTCGTCCAGGAATCCGGGGATCAGCCGCAGACCGGCTGGCGGATCGACTTGGACCAGCAATTCGAAGGCCAGGCGGCGGGCTCGAGCTGCATGCGTCCTGTCCTGGATAAACGGCTCCAGCCGATCGATGGGCAGCGATCGACCCCCATGGCGTTCCACGATCGTCTCCACTGCCGAACGCAGCCAGTTGGTCGACAGCGGATCGTCTCGAAATCCGGCCAGGATCGCGGGGATCTGGGAAGCGTCGGCGTCCGCCAGACGTTGCCACGCCTGCATGGCCTCGCGGTGGTTCTGGCCTTCCGGGCCGATCGAACGGATGGCCGCGACCAAAGCCCGGATCTCGTCTTCCTGGGTGTTGGCCCGAACCGCTGCGGCAAAGCCGAGCGAGACGCAGATCGTGGCGAGCCAAGCGAATGGAT
>SKVE01000278.1 GCA_007129635.1 Planctomycetaceae bacterium | reverse complement strand
CGTGCCCATGTTGACGCGGCTGAACCTGGATCTCGATTCCGGACTGATCCAGTTACCCCTGCCGGCGCTGTGCATCCGGTTGCCCAAACAGCACAATCCGCTGGAGTTCCACTGGGAGAACCAGCCCTTCGAGATCCGCAGCCTGTTGCTGTCCGAGATCAACGATGGCCGGGGGCTGTCGATTCTGCTCGACATCGGCGAGACGATGGACAACGGCCTGTTCAAGGTGCCGATCTACAGGTACCGCAATTTCCCGCGAAGTGACGGCCTGACGGTCGAGCAATCGCTGGCCAGCCTGGGGAGCAGCATCTCGGCGGTACAGGGCGTACAGATCCCGGAAGCGATGCTGACCGACTGCGTACGTCTCTGTTGTTCATTGTGCTTGTTGGAGAACGACCGATCGGTGATCGAACCGGACGTGCTGAGCAAGGACCGCGACAAGTTCGAGGCCAGCGGTGATGACCGGTACGTGGACAAGGCCCACCGGCGTGGTAAAATCGGCTGGAACGTGGGACGGCGGATCGAAGTGGCTCCGCACTACAGGCGACCGCACATGGCGCTGGTGTGGACCGGACGGGGACGGGCGGTGCCCAAGATCGTGCCGCGGCGGGGCAGTGTGGTGCATCGGGAACTGGTGGAGAAGGTGCCGAGTGGGTTTGGGGACGTTCCATCCACGTGACGCCGGGATTAAATCAAGATCACGAGACGAGCTTTGAAGGGGTGCCGCAGTGCCTATTTTTGAAATCACTAATGACGAGATCCGCAAAATCCCCGAAACATCCTTCAGTGCCGCCGGCATTAGGGAGCGAGGTGACCTCCAACGCCTGTTGCGAAATCAGATCGATGTCATTTCTCCCGACACTCTGGTTATTGCCGAAGAATTTGGAGAATGGGAGGACTCCAAACGAAGAATCGACCTGCTCGGGATCGACAGGGACGGAAACATTGTTGTCATTGAACTGAAACGCACGGAGGATGGGGGACATATGGAACTGCAGGCCATCCGATATGCGGCGATGGTTTCCAACCTGACGTTCGACAAAGCGGTGAGCATCTTTGATGGCTATCTCAAACGAACCGGCTCGGAGAGCGCACAGGAACCACACCGCCCGACTGGTGAGGTGGTTCGATCGTCTTAGCCACCGAATTGCTCAGAGGCTGCGGGACTATTGGGCCAGCCTTTCTCGTTGTTCGCGTGTCGGGCGCTGAGCGGCAAGGAAGGCGTGCGTCTGTCGTTCGGCCTCCTGCCACTGGCCTTCCTGCGCGATGGTGATAATCCGCTGGAACTCGTCGTATTCCCGTTGAGACATCTCGCCGGCCTGATGCCGCTGATCGATGATCGCCACATTCTTCTCAAGCCACTCGGGATTCTGCGCCGAGAGGGCGGTGCGGAGCGAAGCGATTAACTGGAGGTTCTGCGGTGCTGCCTGAGGCGGACGACCGCAACCGCCCCCGGCGGCAGCCAGCAGTCCTGCGATCAGCAAGATTGTGAACTTGACTTGCGGTTGCATGGGGAGTTTCCTTTCCGTCGTTTGCCTTAGTAATCGCCGACCAGATCGCCCATTGCCCGGCTGGACAGGGCTGCCCAGGTCGGCTGGTGAATCGTCTCGGCGATGAAGCGCACGCTGCCGTCGCCGAGCATCACGTTACAGCCGCCGGGATGTTCGGCATACATCTGGCACGGAGCCGCAATGGGGCTGTTGGGCGGGTGGATGACGGGCGGGTCCTGGGTGCGGCACGGACCGCTGTGAACGTTCACCAGCGTGCCGGCGGGTTCACAATCGGCAAACGCGAATCGCGGCTGCGGGCAGACCTCGGCGCCCGGGATCACAGCCACCCACGTCTTGTCGCTGAGCACGGGATGATGTTCCCCCAGGAACACGGTTTGCGAAAGGCCATCGCGGACATCGGAGAAGCGGGTTCGCGCGTTGCGATAGACCGGCCCGTCCGCCACCGAGTGATAGCAGTCCACCGCATATTGCCACGGTTCCGACTGGCCCGCGTTGGCCACGTAGCAGGAGCGTGCCAAGGTTGCCAGTGCCTGGCCGCTGTCGTCGCGCACGGTGATCGGCCCCTGCGGGCCGCTGGCCGACGGGCAGAGAAATACGCCGACCTGTGTCCGCACCGCTGCGGCATTCTGCGCGTGCCAACTGGGCAACGACATGTCCAGCGCATCGTGCAAGCCACCTTGCTCCAGAAACGGCAGCAGCAGGGCGCCCCAGCCCCAGCCGGGGCCGGCATCGCGCGTCTCCGGATGGGGCGCCCCATGAAGGCCTCCGCCCCCCGGCTGGATCACGTAGGCCGGCGGGAAACATCCATGGGTGTCGTGATAGTTATGAAAGGCAGTCCCTAACTGCTTCAGATGGTTCACGCACTGTGTCCTGCGAGCGCTCTCTCGCGCCGCCTGAACCGCGGGCAGCAGCAGGGCTACCAAGATGCCGATGATGGCAATCACCACCAGCAGTTCCACCAGCGTGAATCCAGTCGATCGTCGTGTGAAATGCATTGCAACCTCCAATCGGTTTTCATCGAGTCGTGTTTTGGTGACCGTCACAAGCGGCGAAGATGCGCGCACCGCCGTCCGCTGGTCTCGTTGCCGAGGCCAGCGCTTCTGGCGGCGTGCAGCGCGAGCGGGCGTGCAGCGATGGCGTCCGGCTGCGTCATCCGCGACGAGCCGTCAGAATGCACGCGGCGGCGCTCGCGCACGGAACGGCTGGCCGAGTCGCAAGCAAACCGACAGCGGGGCGAGGGGCGGCGGGCTCGCAGTCTGCAGGCAGGGTGCGGCCGAAACGATCGCAAGGGGCGCCACTTTCGCTTGGCCCGTCAATGCACAGATGCTGCAGTAGTCCGCCCCGCGCGAGGGCAATTGTCCTTGCTGTTCAATGCCAGCGGGGCCCCCGGCGTACGCCCGGGCACCGCGTCCGGCGTCGCCCAGATAGAAGCGGTATCCGCCCGGATACTCGACTATGTGGCCGGTGCCCGGCACCAGGTGCCAGCCCTCGCCGACGCCGGTAGCCGCCGCGAACAACGCGGTGACGCACCAGATGGTCAGGGTCCTCAGGGGAGCGGACATCGGTCGGGCTCTTCACGGTCGGTGGGAACAGAGGGCGAGCGGGTTCATGTTGATAACGAATCTCATTTTTTACTCCCGACGCCTAAGTGTCAATAGGGGATGAAGGCAAAAAGGGTGTTTTATTCGCTGAACCAGCGTGTGTTCGTCGTCTGCATTGTTCAAGGCGACGACGAAATCGCGGAATTCATCGGCAGCGTATCGATCCCGCGGGTGGTGAAACTGATCTCGAGGCTGCCGCGCGTTGTATCGCACGATCCGGATGAGGACGTGCTAGTGGCCACGGCTTTGGTCCGGTGAAGGCGGCGGTCGGTGAGCCGCCACGGTACAGCTCCCCTTTGATCCGTCCAGCACCCCAGCCCGTTTCCTGGCGGATTTTCAGCACCAAATCGTGGATTTCCGGCGGCTTGCTGTTGCTGTAGCCTGCTGTTTTCGCCTGGGTGGATGCCTTCTTCTCGGTCTCCGATGCCTCGCACCCATCGCTGAGAGGTCGGAATCCGTGGCTTCCGCTTCGCCTTCCCGCATATGTCCTTACGTCGTGAGCATAAACCCTTGCGGCGTCTGTGTTTACGTCTCGCAACTCCCGTTCACGTCGCAACTTCGGGCGACCGCCAAGCTCCTCCCACGCCTACCGGAATGAGCCTCTTGTTGGGTATCGAGTGTAGGCGAACGAACTGGCTGTCCACGTTGCTGGACGAGGCGATCTTGACGTTAGTCGCCGTGCGAGCAATCTAACAACGGAGTTACCTTGACGGACATGACCCACTCACACGACGACACGTTTCAGGACCGACTGGCCGGCGTTATGCTGGGAACGGCGGTGGGTGACGCCGTAGGATTGCCCGCCGAGGGCCTGTCCCCACGTCGGCGTCAGCGTTTGCTGCCAGGTCCCTGGCGTCATCGGTTGGCCTGCGGACGCGGGATGATCAGCGACGACACCGAGCATACGCTGATGGTGGCCCAGTCGCTGCTGACACACCCGGACGACGCCACCGCCTTTGGGAGCAGCTTGGCGTGGCGTTTGCGTTGGTGGCTCCTGGGACTGCCCGCGGGCGTGGGCATGGCAACCGCGCGTGCCTGCCTGAAGCTCTGGCTGGGCTTCCCGCCAAAGTGCAGCGGCGTCTACTCCGCCGGGAACGGCCCCGCCATGCGAAGCGCGTTGCTCGGTGCCTACTTCTACGATGATCGGGACCACATCGAGCGATTCGTCACCGCCTCGACCACGCTGACGCACACGGACCCTCGTGCCCTGACCGGAGCGTTGGCTGTAGCCCATCTGGCCGCCTGGGCCGTGCAACATGATCCCATGGAACCCCCCAACGCCGAGTTCGTAGAAGACATGCTGCGACCCAAGCTGGCATCGCCTTGCTAGCTGTTCTTGGGGGTGCTGTAGTCTTGGGAATAATTAGTCTCTGCCTAGTTGCGGTAACGGTGATCTTTTTCGCTGGTTGTTGACTTAGGGACGTGATTCGGCGGGTGGAAACGGGGTTTTGGCCTCGTCTTCCTCCACCGAGTCGCGTTGTCCAGCGGTATCCATCGTTGCCGCGATGACTGCCACGACCGTCGGCTCCGAATCGGTCTCCCAGCCTACGAGCATGGCTCCTGGACCGACGTCGGCGCGCGAGTGATCCGGGCTCAGGGCGGTGTCCAGCACGTGCTGCACGTATTCGATCATCCCGTCCATTGTTCGCTCTCCCAGCATCATCTCTTCGTGATTGCCGAGGATCGGCACGAGTCGGCAACGGTCGCCCAGTGAAATCAGTTGGTCGATGACGCCTTTGCTGTCGATACCACGATCCACGAAGTCCCCCAGAGGGACGAGTACGTCGTCCGGCTGCAGCTCGATCAGTTCGATCAGCTTTGCCAGAGCCACAGAACAGCCGTGGATGTCTCCGATGGCGATGGTACGGGGCATTTTGGCTCTCCGGTGAGGTGAAGATGCTGACCAAGGTCCGCATTTTTTTATCGTTCGTGCTCGGGTGTGTTGATCCCGCCGCAGTTCCCCTGTATTTTAGCGGTAAAACCGTCCGACGCTATTCAAACTTGCCCCAAAGGTGCATCCCCTTGAAGATCGTGACTTACAACTTGCGGTTCGGCGGAGCTGGCAGGAACCACTGGTCGAAGGTGCTGGAGGAACTCGATCCCGACATCTTTTTGACGCAGGAATCGTACCCTCCGAGTCAGCACCTTTCGCCGCTTTTAGACGGACCACTGCACACTCATGCCTCGTGGTCCCCAGTGGGCAAGCAGCACTGGGGCAGCGCCGTCTACGTCAAAGGCTGCCAGCCGTCCAAGCTCGATTTGCAGCACTTCGAAGGCAATGTCGTCGGCGTGGAAGTCCTTGGCTTTGCGTGGCCTAATCCAGAGGGATGCAGGCTTCGCATTTTCAGCATCCACGCACCAAACAAAGACGGATATCAACAAGCGGTCCAGTCCATCCTCAACGGGATCGCTGAATTTCGGGACGGGTGCGATCTTGTGATTGGCGGCGATTTCAACTTGACCGTCAGCCAGCGGTATGAGTCGGAACAACTCCAAACGTGCGAGGCTGATCTGGCCGTTCAGACCCGCTTACGTGACGAGTTCGGCTTGATCAACTGCTGGCAGACGGCCCATCCAGACGAACCGCTTACCCAAACGCTCCGGTGGAGTGGAAACAGGGAAACGCCGTACCACTGCGACGGGATCTTCGTTCCCAAATCCTGGACGGATCGTTTGCAGAAGTGCGTCGTCGTGTCGGGGGAAGACTGGAACAGAATGAGCGACCACAATCCGGTCATGGCCGAGTTCAACTAGCACGGAAAGTCGCTTCATGAAACAGGACGAAGAACACCTGCGGCTCTTATCGATCTTCCACTATGTAGTCGGCGGACTGACTGCCTTGGCCGCCTGCTTTCCATTCATCCACTTGGCCGTGGGGATCGCTCTGGTCAGCGGGACGTTCCCTGTTCCGCCAGGCCAGCAGGGGCCGCCGCCGATCGCAGGTTGGACATTCATCGCCATCGCGTCAGTATTGATTCTCGGCGGATGGACGATGGCCGTTGCCATCGTCCTTGCGGGAAGATTCCTGACCCGGCACGTACACTACAACGTACTGCCTTGTCGTCGCCGCAGTTGAATGCCTGTTCATGCCGCTGGGGACCATTCTCGGCGTGTTGACGATCATGGGCCTGTCCTGGGAACGGCTGATTGCTGATTACAATGTCTTGGAAGGCGGGTTGCTGCCGCTGGGGATGCTGGTGCTGCTGGTTGCGCCGCTGATCGCCAGGAAATTGCGGGAAGCATGAAACACATGAATTTTGAAATGGCACTCGTCCAGATGTTCGTAACCGGCGGCGACAAACGGCGGAATCTCGCGCGAGCAGAAGAGCTGATCGCGGAGGCGGCGGCACACGGGAGTCATCTGGTCGTGCTGCCTGAAGCCATGGATTTGGGATGGACGCACCCTTCCAGCAGGACCGCAGCGGAACCGATACCCCATGGTGAACCATGCCGACGATTGGCTGAATCAGCCGCCTGCCACGGGATCTTCCTCTGCGCCGGGCTCACCGAGCGATGTGGCGATCACGTTTTCAATTCCGCGGTGATTCTCGGCAAGTCCGGGGAACTGCTCTGCTTCCATCGCAAGATCAACGAACTGGAAATCGGCCACCCGTTCTACGCTCAGGGCGACAGGCTGAACGTTGCCCGAACCGAACTGGGGACGTTGGGACTGATGATCTGCGCCGATGGGTTCGCCAAGGACCATGTTCTCAGCCGTTCGCTGTGCTACATGGGAGCTGACATCCTGCTGTCCCCGAGCGCCTGGGCGGTTCCCGCCGACCACGATAACCAGACCGATCCCTACGGGGCGATCTGGAAAGATGCCTATCAACCGGTTGCGCGGGAGTTCTCCGTGTGGATCGCCGGGGTCAGCAACGTCGGGCCCATCAACGACGGACCGTGGGGCGGGCGAAAGTGCATCGGCTGCTCGCTGGTGGTTGGTCCCGACGGTGCCGAGGTCGTTCAAGGGCCTTATGGCGTCGATGCCGAGACGATTCTTTACGTCGATGTCAAGACCGTGAAACGTCCAGCTCGGGGCGACGGTTGGAGCAGGCACTGAACCAGGTGCCCGGGGCAACGATGGACCGCCTGCTGGAAGCAATCCACGGGGTCTTGTGGGCCAGCTATCACGTCGGTGGTCGGTGGGTGTGCCAGGTGTATCACCGCCAGGGCCAGCGATGTAAGATCTGCAACAGCGTGATTCGGATGGTACGACTGGCTCCGTCGAAGCGAGCGGCCTATTTTTGCCCCAGTTGCCAATCCATAGCCACGACGTGTGCAGGATCATGCGGACCTGTTTGAAAACGTTCCGCCAGAAAACCAGACACGATGTCCAGAGCTGAAAGGCGGGCAGGTCCCTAAAAGTATTTGGAAGGTCACGGATGTCTGTGGCGTCCAGGTTGGCCAGAGGGCCGTCCATTCTTCAGGATCAGGCCGACCAACAGCACCAAACTGCAGTGGAACGTCGGCTCGGTGAATGCTAAAAAAGGGACATCAACAGTGGCTACGCCGCGATGGGCAAGCAAATGGTGTTGCCGCCAGGAGCCGTACCATCGCCAGACAGAAAATGGGGTGCGTGTTCATGAAGTCGCTGCCAGTACACCAGATGTCGCTCAGCGAGGGTCTCCGGCGGACACCGGAGTTCGAGAAGAAGGGACTGGCCCAGTTTTCCGTCAACGTGGGTGTCAAGTGCGGGCACGGCTGTACGTACTGCTCCAGCGGATCCCTGCTGCGATGCCACCCGGCCTTCAAGGCGGCCGGCGAAAGCCCCTTCCGACACGGTTACTGCATCGTCGACCCGGACATTCCCGACAAGGTCGCCAGAGACGCCGCTCGACGCCGAAGCCGCGGCATGGTGCAGCTATGCACGACCGTGGACGCCTGGTGTCCCGGCGCACAGCAGTACGATCTGGGCCGGCGCTGCCTTGAAGCCATTCTCCGGGAGCCGGGTTGGACGGTACGCATCCTGACCAAGAACGCCGCCGTGGTGCGCGACTTCGATCTCCTGGAACAGCATCGCGACCGGGTTCTGCTGGCACTGAGCCTGACGGCACCGATGGGAAACGAGGAACTGGCCCGCGTCATCGAGCCGCACGTTTCGCCCATTTCCGAACGCATGGCGGCCATGCGGCAGGCGCACAAGCTGGGCCTTCGGGTGTACGGCATGTTGTGCCCCTTGCTGCCGGGAGTCGCAGCCGGTGCGGAAGAGATCGAGGAGCTGGTCGCCTTCGTCAAGGACTGCGGCGAATCAGCGGCTCCCGTTGTTGATTCGCAACCATTCGAGGCGGCAGTCGCCCGGTATCTGGATCAGAACAATAGGGGCGTGGCCTTGAAGGACATCAAAGCGGGGCCGACCATCGAAGGACAGACGGCCACGCTGACCGCTTCGCTTCACCATGCGACGATGGGCGGGCCGGCGGTGACCTGGACGTTTCGCTTCGAACAGGATGCCGACGGAACCTGGAAGGCGGTCAGTCACAAGTGACCCACGGTTGCGACAGGAGAAGAATCGGATGACCAAAGACACGCTGCCGATCGATGGAGTGGAAGTTCCGGGCTTTTTCTACGGAACGGCTTGGAAGGAAGAACAGACGCAGCATCTGACTGAGTTGGCGATCGTGTGTGGATTTCGAGGCATCGACACCGCCAATCAGAGACGCCATTACGACGAGGCGGCGGTGGGACAGGCGATTTCGGCAGCCATCTCCAGTGCCGAGGGCTTATCTTCCCACAGCGCAGCTAATAAGAAATGGTATTGCAGGTGCAAATCGTGTAACTGCTCCCGCTCGAACCACCGTAGCGTCGCCTGTAGTAACGATAATACTGTTCCAACTGCCATTGATGGTACTGAGCAGCTCGCATCATGGCGGCTTGTCGTCGAGCTTGCTGGGCTCGTTCACGCTCCATTTTCAACTCGCGAAGTCGGTTGAGAGCCTCAATTCTTGCTTCACGTCTTTCATTCGTCGTTCTTGTTTCGCCTATGACCCGTTCTTCCTCGATCGGTTCAAATTCACCAGTGCTTCTATGTCGCCGACCGCCAGAATGTCGCTGCTCGGCGAGATGGCAACCGACAAAGCAGGTGCCGGAACGCGTAGCACCGCTTCCAACGTAGCCGTCCATTCTGTGCGGTGGGGGCGCCGCTTTGTTTCT
>SKVE01000594.1 GCA_007129635.1 Planctomycetaceae bacterium | reverse complement strand
CACGGCGCAAGCGCTGGTGGAATGCCTGTGCCGCCATGGGGTTCAGCAGGTCGTCGCCGATCGGACGCTGCCGCTGATCTTTGTCCATCAGATGCAACGAGCCGGGCTGGTCGTTTCGTGTGATCCGCAGTGGGGCATTCTGGAAAGGCGGCAAAAGGACGTGGAGGAAATCGAATGGCTCCAACAAGCGCAAGCCGTCACGGAACAGGCCGTGGCGATGGCCTGCGAAACGGTTGCTCGCGCAATGGCCGACCGCGATGGAATCCTGCAATGGGAGGGCCAACCGCTGACGTCCGAGCGATTGCGGGAGATGATCGACATTTGGTTACTGCGGCACGGCTACGAGAACCCGCCTTCGATCGTCGCAGGAGGCCCGTGCGGGGCCGATTGCCATGATCTGGGCTCGGGGCCGTTGCGCACCGAACAGCCGGTGATCATCGATGTCTTTCCCAGGAATCGTCAGACCCGCTACCACGGCGACTGCACGCGAACCGTCGTTCACGGTCAGATCCCCGACCAGGTTCGGCAGATGCACGCAGTCGTGCTGATCGCCAAACAGGCGGCAACGGCCGCCTGTCGATCCGGAGCAACTGGCCAGCAGGTCCACGAAGCAACCTCAGATTCGATCATCCGACAAGGGTATCAGATGGGTTTGCCAGCCGACGACTCGCCTGCGGATCGCTGTGCGATGACGCACGGTACGGGACATGGGGTCGGTCTGGATGTGCATGAACCGCCCCTCTTGGACCGTGGCGGTCCCGAGTTGGTGATCGGCGATTGTTTGACGATCGAGCCTGGATTGTACGGTGACGCCATCGGAGGTGTGCGAGTCGAAGACATGGTGATCGTCGAATCCGATGGCTGCAGGAACTTGAACCAGATTCCTGAAGGCTTGGACTGGGCATGATCTGGTCAAGAACAAACTACTTTCAGGGATACTTCACTCACTGACGTGGCTAGACTTGCCCCAATACTAGCACTGCTTCCATGATCTTGATCCTCTATTCGTCTATTTTTTTGAACAGGCATACCTCTTTTGGAGGTATATGGCTTGGCGCGCCGCATTTTTTTCGATAGAATTCGGGCGGTTATATTAAAGAGGTTGTGAAAAGATGATTACGGACGGTCGATATCGAAACGAGGTGTACCATGCGTAGCACGACGCCCCGCATGATCACAAAGTTCGATGTTTTTGTGGTGGTCGTTATCTTGGGGTATCTGCTGGGTATCGTCCAATCGACGATGCGTGGTGATGCTCCTCGGTTGCGTTTCGCGCCTTCTTCGCAATTGGACCGGGAATCGGGGCCTGCGGAGTGGCCGACGGGCGCGGCATTAACGTTGGTTCCGACGGAACCTGACATCCCCATGAACTGACCGCCACAGACCGACGGGTCATCGCTTCGGTTTTCCAGTTTTCTTCCCAAAAAAGGAGAACGGAAATGATCCGAGCTGTCTCGGTCGACAGGTTACCCGAGGGACTCTCTTTCCCCGGTGACCTCCAGCGTAAGATTCACTACGACCCCAGCCAACGACGCTTGGCTTTCGAAGGTTTCATGAGCAAGGCGACTTTCGATCGCCTGTACCGACTGGCCGACGACCGTGAGTATCGTCGGGCATTGGAAGAGCTGTTTCAAGCATGCACGTTCGACGATTCGGACGGGGCACGCCACGGGCACATCCAAGTGTTGGTGCCGGCGATGATCGGCTTAGCTTGCCTAGCCGTGGTGTTTGCTTTGGCATCGGTGATGTTCATGTAACCCTCGCGCTGGATAATGTTGGCATCGGCAAGAATCGGGCAGTGAAGACGTAATCCCGTGCAAGAGGGCATTCGAATGAGGACGCGTTTTGGCAGTGTTCCCATTCGCGGTTCCGCCGAAGGATGTCATCCGTCGAACACTCCACCTCCACTCGCGACACGGCCTGTCTCACTGGAGCAGCGCATGGCCCCGGTATTCGCTGCCGACCTCGGTATGCCTTCGACGCCGCTTGCGGCATCGACGGCTCTTTCGGAGTTCGGGTTGATGTTTTGTCGTGATATTCGCCGTTTTCGTCGTGGTCTGGCTGGACAATCCACCGTCGTATTCTCGGCTTACTCGAGATCAACAATTGGCGGTCGCTTACGCGGCGGCCTGCGTTGGAGCAGTCATCGGTATTGTTTTCCGGCGGTTGGCTGCTGCGATGCGTTAGGGGAAACGAAAAGGAACACTGCCGTTTTGCCAAGCATGAGAAGGTCGACATTGGGCGGAATGGCGAGCGAGAAGCGTACCAGGTCCAATCGGATTCGAAGACCATAGTCGGGTGACCCCGTGGCTCGACCTGCAGCGCCATGGTGTCTTCTTGTAGTGCTAGACAACTACATTAGAAAAATGCCTGTCCTTTTGAATGTCCTTTTGAAGAAAATGCCTGTCCTTTTTTGGAGAGGTGGGGGGCTCGAATTTTTTGGAGATAGCGGTTACAATCGGCCGGTCGTGCCAGTGGACGGGGGGCTGGGTGTCGAGTCGAGAGCTGGCCCCGCCATCGCACCATTTGTTAGCAAAAGGGGAACTCGAGCCATGATGCGCCGTTTCGGGACGTTGGTGTTGGTGTGGATGATGTTGGTCGCGGGTCGAGGAATCGCTGACGAAGCGTATCGGTTGCTGCCACTGGAACCCGATGGGCCGGCGCCGCGGGAAATGATGAACCGGTACCTGATCCGTCAGGTCGAAACGGCCTACGAACAATGGCAGGACGATTATGAAGCACGCAAAACGACCGAAGAAATCGCCGCGTATCAAGAACGCTTGCAAACCCGATTCATCGAAGCGATCGGCGGCTTGCCCGAGCGGACTCCGTTGGAACCGCAGATCACCGGGACTTATCAGGGCGATGGATACCGCGTGGAAAAGATCCTGTTCCAGAGCCAGCCGCAACACTACGTGACGGCCGCCCTGTTCCTGCCGGATGCGGACCAGTTCCAGCCACCGTATCCGGGGATTCTGGTCGCCTGTGGTCATTCGGCCAACGGCAAGGCGCTGGCCGTCTACCAGCAGGCTTGTGCCTTGGCCGCCCTGAACGGGATGGCGGCGTTGATCTTCGATCCCATCGACCAGGGCGAACGGCACCAGTTGCTGACGGATCAAGGCAAACCGCGATTGGCCGGCACGGCCGGCCATAACATGGTCGGCGTCGGCAGTATCCTCCTTGGCCGCAACACGGCGACCTTCGAGATCTGGGATGGCATCCGCGGCATCGACTATCTTCAGTCCCGACCGGATATCGACGCGGATCGGATCGGCTGTATGGGCAATTCGGGCGGCGGTACGCAGACGGCCTACCTGATGGCGTTGGACGATCGCATCTTTGCCGCCGCGCCCAGTTGCTACCTGTGCAGCCTGTACGGCAAGCAGGTGCGGACCGGTGCCCAGGATGCAGAACAAAACATCTTCGGTCAACTGGCATTTGGGATGGACCACGCGGACTATTGCATGATGCGCGCCCCCAAACCGACGTTGATGTGCACCGCAACCCACGACTTTTTCGATATCGAGGACGCTTGGACCGGTTACCGTTACGCCAAACGGCTGTATACACGGATGGGGTACGGTGATCGGATGAGTTTGATCGAAGCGGACGAAAAGCATGGCTGGTCGTTGCGTCTGCGCGAAGGCGGCGTACGCTGGATGCTCCGCTGGCTGGCAGATCGCGACGAGGCGGTTTTCGAGCCCGAGGGTCTGCAGGTGCTGACGGATGAACAGATCCAAGTCACCCCGCGCGGTCAGGTGATGCTGATCGAAGGCGCTCGCAGCGTCTACGACTTGAATCGTGATTTCGCGGCTCACCTGGCGGCAGAACGTCAAGCCGCTTGGAAAGAAGGGCCGCCCGAAGGCTGGCAGGATCAGGTGCGGCAACTGGCCGGGATCCGACCGCTGAGCGAGTTGCCGGAACCGGCCGTACACCGCCTGGACGTCTTGTCACGCGAAGGCTACCAGGTGCATCCGCTGGTCCTATCGCCCGAACAAGGTATCCAGTTGCCAGCCCTGTGGTTTGTTCCCGATCAGATCACCGCCGCGTCGGCCGTATTGTACGTGCACGAGCAGGGCAAAGCGGCCGATGCCCAGCCGGACGGGCCGATCATCCAACTGGTTCGCGAGGGAACACCGGTCTTGGCCGTCGATCTTCGCGGAACGGGCGAAACGCAACAGGTCGGACAGCGGTACTTCAACCTGGAACGCCATGGCACCGATGGCCAGGACTGGTACATCGCCTATCTGTTGGGACGCACCTACGTGGGGATGCGAGCCGAAGATCTTGTGGTCGTCGGCCGGTGGCTGGCCGGTCAGTTGGCAGAGGATGCTTCGATCGAGCTACGAGCGGTCGGCCAGGCGACGATCCCCGCTGTCCATGCGGCTGCACTCGAACCGCAGGTGTTCGCGCGGGTCCAGCTCGACCAACCGCTGATCTCCTGGACGAACACCGTCCAGCTTGGTTACGCCACCACGCCTTTGTCCAGCCTGGTGCACGCGGCCTTGACCGTCTACGATCTGCCCGAATTACGCTCGGTGATCCAGCCCCACAGCCAACTGGACGTCCAACAACCGTTGGACGCCCTGGGAAAGCCGGCGCGCGACTAATCCGTCGGCAGACGGACCGATTCGTCTGCGACATAACGATCGTACTGGGCGGCCACCTCCGCTTGCTGGTGGTCGCCCGAATGCACGTACACTCGGTATCGCAGCGTCAGCGTTTGGCCCTCCTTCAAGGTGTAGCTGCCGTCTTCCTCCAGACCACCCACCTGGCGCTGTCCAAACGGGTTGATCGCTGCCAGACCATAATCACGCACGTGCCAATAACCAACGCGGAAGTTGTCGGGATGATCAAAGACGGCGATCCCGCGGTAGCCAACCCCTTCGATCGGGCCCGAATAGTCCATCCAGGGACTCGGGTCACCATACACGTTACGCTCGCCCTGATCGCCGCGAGCGTTGGTCAGCACGCCCGCGCGGCGGCCATCGATTTCCGGACGTTGCCGAAAGGCCAGTAGCCCTTCTTTGTCGTCGCCAAACGTGATCTCGTCTTGCATGGCTTTCAACGTCGTCAGGACATCGATCAGCCGACCGCAAGCAGGCGTGTCGTGAAAACGCACTTCCTGGACCTCCTCCAGCAGCACCTGATCATCCGCTGTCACCCATTGGTTGTGAGCACGGAGCCAAGCGTAGCCATCCGCCTGTCCGGTCTCTAAACCAACCGTATTGATCCGTTCCCGGTGCCAGAAATCGTGTCCGTTGACATCGCCGTACACCAGGTACAGGGACCGTTGATGCGGGTGATCTGCGATCTGCGGGTCATCCTCGCCCATCGGATAATTTCGAGTCACCCCGACACCGCCTTCGGCATTCACGGGCCACAGGAAGGGCGTGCGAGCATCTTCCCCGTAATGATAGGTCGTGAAATGTTCGCCTCGCACAGTTACCCGGACCGTGCCCTGTTCGGGATCATTCTGCAGCATGACCCCGGCGTCTGCATTATCATCCGATTCGAAGTCCTTGTGCCAACCGGCGATGTCCGCCGCTTGGTGGTCGCCCGTGAAGACCACGACGCGATAGCGGAAGGTCATCTTTTGGCCTTCTTTGATTTCGATATCACCGTCGAAAGCAAACGGGGTGGGGGAGATGAACCCGTAGTCACGGTTGAACCACTTCGCGGGATACATCGGGTTTTCCGAATGTTGGATGATGGCCAAGCCTTCGGTAAAGCCCTTGATCTGGCCATAGGCGGCGCACCAGGTGGCATCCTGAGCCCGCGTGCCTTCCTCGTCCCGATTCCCCTGAGAATCGACCAGCGTGCCCGTGCCCATGTCCGCCCAGGCCGCGCCACGAGTGGTGCAGCCCACGGCCAGTTCCGGACGCATCCGCGCACTGAAGAACGAGTGCCCGGTCTGACGGACCACCAGGTCCTTCAACGCTTCGAAGTCGAATTGAAAGTCCATCACACGAATGGTTGGCGACGGTGCCCAGATCGTCACCGTTCGCGTATCACGCAACTGATGACTGTCCGTGGCCGGCACGATCCAATCCGCCTGGTCCTGCAAAACGACTCGTCCGTCTTCCTGCGAAACAATCTGTGGATTGCGGGAAAACACCTGGCCCGTGTCCAATCGGTTCCGCGGTTGCCAGTAGTTGGCATGATCTACGTTTTCGCTCCGGACTCGATCCAGACTGATGTACAACGAGCTGTGATGCGGGTACGGTTCCTGGTCCCAAGCCGTCAGCGATTCACCCGAAGATGGACCGTTGACCGGGAAGAAGAACGGATACTTATGTTCCTTGCCAAACAGATACGAAGTGAACGGCTTCCCATCCACTTCGACGACAATCCGATCGTCATCCATACGCGCGGTCACGGGCTGCGGCTGGTCGGCATCACAGAATCCCGCGATCATCCATAAGAACGGGATCACGATAACTAATTTCTTCATTGTCAGCTCCTCTCTCAAGTGTTGGTGTCTTCGTCATCCACCTCGTCCTCAACTTCGTCTTCAGCCCCAGCTTCCGGTGCTTCCGGGTCAGATTCCGGGTCAGATTCCGGGTCCGCCTCTTCCGGCGCAGGTTCGGCCGTCTCAGCCTCGGCTTCTTCCGGCGGAAGGACACCGGGCGTCAGCGCAATCTCCCTGACCCAGATGTTTCGGAACTTGACCGGGTCACCATGGTGTTGCAGCGTGATCGGGCCTTTTCCATGCGTTTGATAGTCGGGAGGCCGATTAAAGTAAGTCACCCCTTGGATTTCCCAGTTGTATTGCACCAGCACTCCGTTGTGCAGCACGGTGATATCGGCCGGCGATTCGAGTTCGCCGTCGTCGTCGAAGCGTGGTGCGGTGAACAGGATCTGCAGGGTCTGCCACTGGCCTGGCGGGCGGCTGGCGTTGACCAGCGGGGGGGCCTGGTTGTAGATCGAAGCGGCCTGGCCCTCGAAATAGGTCTCGTTTTCCCACGAATCCAAGATTTGCACTTCGTAACGGCCCATCAGGAAGACGCCGCTGTTGCCTCGTCCCTGACCACGTCCTCGGACTTCGCTGGGGCTGGCAAACTCGACATGCAACTGGACATCGCCGAAGTGCTGTTTGGTCTGGATGGTCCGCTTTTGTGCGATCGCATAGCCGTCCTTCAGTTCCCATTGGTCGCCCCCCTCCCAGGCGTCCAAGTTGTCTCCGTCGAACAAGATGATGGCGTCCGACGGTGGTCCAAAATTGTCGCCGGGTTGCACGGCCGGCGGTTCCGACCACGGGATGCCGCTGATCCAACGCTGGCCGTAAGCCTGCGAGCCGCCAACTAATACAAGACCTAGTGCAGCCAGTCCCCAACAACTCCGAATCGAGCGATGATGGATTCGAGCCATAGATTTCTCTCCTTTCGGTCATCGATGCCATGTCATTTCGAAAAAAACCGGACCTAAGTGACCTCGCATAAACAACTCGAACAAATTGTGGCAGGCAAATTGTGGCAGGCACACTCCGCGTGCCGTCCGCAGGTTACGGCACACGGAGTGTGCCTACTACTTTGGAATTGAACAACTCATTCCTGCGCGGTCGCTAAGCCTTCCAGCTTAACACAAGACCGGCAGCACGTAAAATCGCCTCACTGCCGGTTGTCGTGCGTCGGACACGTCAGGATAATACTCGGAAAATAAGGATACTCGAAAGAACCCTAGGGCCGATCAGCATGAACCCCATCACCGACCACCGATTCGACATCCAGCCGCGCCTATCGCGACGCCGATTCAGCCTGCTGGTCGCGACCTGCGTCGCGGCCTGGGCAGCAAGTCCACTGGTCATGGCCTCCGATGACCCGCATGTGCAACTAATCCGCGACCCGGATTTCCAACGAGGCTTCCAGTTGTTACGCCCGGAGCCGGGGAAAAAAGTCCCGTGCGGAATCGTCCGAGGCCCGGACTCGAAACCCGCGGTTTGGAACCTGGCTCAATGGAGTAGCCGTTTTCCGTTTGATGACTCGACCCCGGTCATCCAGACGGCCGACGGTGCTCGCCAACTACAGAATCCGGCTCGCCGAGTGCAGTTTGGCGGTCAGCAGGGGATTCTGTCGCTGGCTGTCGACACGGGCATCGAGTACGGCGACGCATTGCGTCGCAAGGACCAGCCATGGGTGCATTTGCTGGTGTCCCAGCGGTTCGAACGGCAACCGGCACTGGGACAATTGTCGGCGCTGCGACTGACGCTCAGCGGCCGGCTGGTCCGTTCGGTCGAACTCAAGCGTGAACAGAATCCTCGGATCCACGCGGCCCATTGCTTGATGTTCGTCACGGTACAAAACATGGAAAAAGGAAACGCCGGATACGGAGACCTACTGTGGTTTGGTATCCCCATCTACGACAATCGGACTCGTGAAGTGAACACGTATGCGGCGAAGGATTTTGCCGGAACCGGCAAATTCATCTTCACGCCAACGCCGGACCCACCGGCACGACCCAACATCCACGACGGGGACTGGTCCCATCTGGACCTGGATCTGCTGCCGCGCATCCGCGAAGGAGTGAACCTCGCTCGCGATCGCGGGTTTTTGCAGGATTTGGAGGAGGTGGATGCCTACCGCGTGACCGGCATGAATCTGGGTTGGGAGATGCCTGGCACCTACGACGTGGAGATCCGGATTCGCAAGCTCCGGCTGCTGGCCGTCCACTGACCGATGGCCCTGCGGTCCACCGTCTGCTCCTGAAAGGACTCTGTTGCTGTGCACCCTCTGCTGCTCGCCGCGTTATCGCTGTTGCCGATCGTCTGTGTTGGTGTCCTGTTGATCGGGTTGCAATGGCCGGCTCGTCGCGCGATGCCGATATGCTACTTGACCGCAGCGATTCTGGCGGTGCTGGTCTGGGGCGTGCCGGGCATTCAATTGGCTGCGGCCACCGTCAAGGGTCTGATCATCGCCGGCGAATTGTTGTTCATCGTGTTCGGTGCCGTTCTGTTGCTGAACACGTTGGAGCAGAGTGACGGATTAGCGACCATTCGCCGCAGCTTTCGCGACATCAGCCCCGACCGCCGCATCCAAGTGATCATCATCGCCTGGCTGTTCGGGTCGTTCATCGAAGGCAGTTCGGGGTTCGGCACACCGGCAGCGGTCGCCGTGCCCTTGCTGGTGGGACTGGGTTTTCCTCCCATGGCGGCCGTGGTGGCCGGGTTGATCATTCAGAGCACGCCCGTCAGTTTCGGAGCGGCCGGGACTCCGGTGCTGGTCGGCGTCGGGCAAGGTTTGGCTGCCGATCCAGCGGTCATGGCCTATGCCGGCCAACTGAGCTACAGCAGTTGGCACGCATTCTTGGGAATGATCGGTTGGAAAATCGCCTT
>SKVE01000940.1 GCA_007129635.1 Planctomycetaceae bacterium | reverse complement strand
GCGTTGAACAGGATCGCCTCTGACCCCCGATTTACCACCCTTGGAAGACGATGTCGCGCCAAGTCGAGGGAATATCTGCGGCAGGCCTCCGCTCCAGCGGGTCATCAAATCGACAACGGGGCGAGTTCGGACGGGGCTGCACGGTTCAAAAACCACCGCCAGATCGCCGACCTCTCGCCTGCAATCGCCCTTTTGCACGGGGCCTTTTTGCACGGGGCCCTTTTGCACGGGGGCCTTTTGCACCGCGGCCTTTTTGACATCGGCGTGGTGGCCCTTCGTTGCTTGATGACAGTCGCACAGAATATTGCACAGTCTCTGCTGAAACAGATCGATGAGCGACTCGCGACGATGAGCGATTTTCACGGACTCCTGGGACCAACTGTCCGCCGTGGCTGCAGCGAACAGAATGACCAGAGCGGAGATCAGCAAGCGATGGTTCATTCGGAACGACCCCTATTCAATCGAAACGACGAGATTCTTCGTTACTATTCATCGAACTATCACAGCTAGATCAATAAAACGTTTCCCATCTTCAGGCAATGTCTTCCAGCGCCCCCCAGTCTCCCTAGATGCCTCAAAATAAAGATATTGTGGCAGCTCTCAGTTGCCGAAATCGTTAAGGGTCAGGAGCAGGGCGGTCAGGCTGCAAAGGTTCAGCAGTAGATGGACGAGGATGCAGGGCAGAATGCGATGAGTCTGCCGATACAAATAGCCTAAGCCGAGCGCTAGGACGAACAGCGGGATGGGGTCGGGGCCGTGGGATGCATGCAACACGGCAAACAGGCCGGCGCTGGCGACGATTGGCCAAGTTCCCATCGAGGCCGGATCGGTCAGCGTCTGTTCCTCCCCCGTCTCCGACTCGCCGGCCATCCCGGGATCGTCTGATCGTGGGGGGATGCGAATCCAACTGGTCATCGCGCCGCCACTGCAGTGCAGCTTGTGTAACCATCCCTGAACGAGCACCCGAAAAAAATATTCCTCGGCGACAGGTGCGACGATCACCGCAGCGAAAGCACTGATCCCCAAAAAAATGGGATCCGGTCGTTCTTGCAGCAGCTTGATCAAGGGGTGTTCCGAGGGAAACCATTGGACCAGCAGCATTTGCAGGGCGTAGACGGGCGGAGCCAGCAGGACAAAGGCGGCTAGGCCGATCGCCACGTCCTGGACCAAGAACCGTCCATCCACGCCCAGATCCCGCCAAGTCGCGCCTGCCATCCATCGCACCAGCAGGACCGAAACCAGCGTGGTGACCAGCGTGGCTGTCGCGCCGCCCAGCATCAACGCGGCCCGCACCCCCAGGGGTACTGAGTCCAAATCGATGTCCAGCCCCAATCCCAGCACGATTCGAACGATGCCACCACCGCCCAACTGGAGCAGCAGGAACACATAGACAAACACAAGGAGATCCATCAATGTCCATGGAACCCTCCGAGTCGTCTGGAAAGGCACAGGCTGCCGACCGGCGACCACTTGCCGAAAGACCCATGCCCAACCGCAGACGGAAGCGACGAGAAATGCGGCCAGGGCAAGGGGCAGAACGTTGGCGATCATGGGAATCGCTAACCAGCTTGTTGCAGGGATCGTAAGGCGACGACGACATATTCCAAGCCGGAGTAGATCGTCGACAGAACGGCCAGCCAGACCGAAACGACCAGCGTCCCAGCCATCCAATCCGGTGGTGCCGCATCAGCATAGCTCAACACCAACAGACTGGCACCGGCCGCGATGCACTGGAAAACCATCTTCAGTTTGCCGGACATCTTGGCAGAAAAATCGCCCCCATGCTGCTCGATGAAACCTCGCAACGCGGTGACCAGCATCTCGCGAGCGACGATGACGACGGCCATCCAGGCAACGATCCCCGATCCCGACTCGGCTGCCAAGAAAATGAACGCACCGCAGATGATGATCTTGTCGACGAACGGATCGAAGATCCTGCCCAATTGGGTCGTCTGCCCAAAACGGCGCGCCCAATAGCCGTCGACCCAGTCGGTCGAAGCGGCGATGACGAACACCACGAAAGCCGCAAAAAACCATTGCAGCGGTATCAGCACGAACACGACGATCGCTAACACGAAACGCAGCGCTGTCAGTGCATTGGGGATGTTCCAAATACTTTTCGGTGGAGGATCCTGGATCATCGTACCGGCTCCGATTCAGGTGGAGGCTATCCATTTTCCGAGGATAGCCGTCGGGATCAATAAAGCGACGATCGCGAGCGCAAGCTCCTGATGCACCAACAGGACCAAGGCCGCGTCCAACATGATCAACGACCACAACGCGTGCCGGACCGCCAGTTGCACTTGCCGAGGTTTGGGGTCCGAGATCGCGATCGTGCACCGCCGCAGGATGGGGATTGCCAGCATTCCCAGCAACATCCACCAATAAGGTTCCAGCAGTACCAGCGGAGCCCCCTGCTGCTGGATCAACAGACGATGGACCATTCCCAGCATCCCAATGCCCAGCATCATGGTACCGATCGCCAACCCCAATTGGCCGCGTTGGCTGGTTGTGGCCTCGCTGCGCGCAAACCAGGTGATGCCCGTGACGTAGATGCCGATGCCCGCCGACGCAACGAGCTGCGCCGCCCCGAAACCCATGATGTTCGCATCGTCGGTCAGCGGCACTCCAGCGCTCATGCCCAGCAGAACATTCAGTAATCGGCAGGATCCCATCGCCAAAGGCCCGGCCGGCGTGTGCTTCAGCACGCGGTTGTACGCCAGGATCATGACGACCAGCAAGGTGGCGATCACCCCGCCTCGCCAACCCCAATCGCTGACCGCTCCCGGAAGAAATCCGGCTGACCAGCCTGCGATCCATCCGGCCAGCAGCAGAGCCACACCCAGTCGTCGGGCCGTCTTCAAAGAAATCCTTCCAGACGGGATCGGCCGCTCCGGTCGCTCGCGGCGATCTCGTGGAAAGTCAAAGACATCGTTGAACACCATGCCTGCCGAATACAGCAAGATCGATGCAGCGATCAACGCCACCAGCACACCAACGGGAGCCAGTCCGGGCCGAACCAGCAAAAAACCCATCGACACATCGGCCACGACGGTGAAGACGTTGGAAACCCGCATCAGTCGTAAATAATCCAACAGACGGGTTTTCGACGGCAAAGGATCGGCCCCGTTCATCGGCTGCTTTCTTTCCGGTCCCGGGCGCCGGACACCAGCCAGAGTACCGCCATGCGGACAGCCACTCCGTTGGTCACCTGATCCAAGATGACCGAGTGTTTGCCATCCGCCACATCGGGGGTGATTTCGACGCCGCGATTGATCGGACCTGGCGCCATGATCAGGATATCTTCTTTCGCGCGGGCCAAACGTTCTCGGTTCATGGCGAACAGCAATGCGTACTCGCGCACCGAAGGGAACGGACGCGTGTGCTGTCGCTCGAATTGAATCCGTAACAGATTTAATACGTCGCAACGCGGTAGGATCTCGTCCAGACTGTATATCACCTCGACGCCAAAATCCTCCCAGTATCGAGACACCAAGGTGGCGGGGCCACAGACGATCACATGGGCACCCAGTTTTTTCAGACCCCAGATGTTCGAGCGAGCCGTGCGACTGTAAGCGATATCGCCGACCAGAGCGACCGTCAGCCCCTCGAGGCTTCCTCGATGCTCCCAAATCGTCATGATATCAAGTAGCCCCTGAGTGGGGTGTTCATGCGGCCCGTCACCCGCGTTGATGACGCAGCAATCGACATGCTTGGATAATCGATGCGGTGTGCCGGGTGTCGAGTGACGTACGACCATGATATCGGCCGTCATGGCCTCGATGTTCCGCGCCGTGTCGATGTAGGTTTCGCCCTTGGCGATGCTGCTGCCCGCCGACGTAAACTCGATCGTGTCAGCACCCAAGCGCCTGGCCGCCAGAGAGAAACTGTTCCGGGTACGCGTCGAATTCTCAAAAAACAGATTAGCACACGTTTTTCCCTGCAACGCGGCTAACTTGCGGCGAAATCCCTGAGTCTCGGATTTGAAGGCGGCGGCCGTATGCAGGATCGTCATCAGTTCGTCCGCAGACAGACTCTCCAGATCCAGCAGATGGTGACGGTGCCACGATTCGGGGAACGTTAGGAAGGGCTCAGGCTGGATTTCCATCATAATATCAAGCACCAGAATTGGATCGGGCCAGCGAAGGATTGCCAGGGTGACGAAACTCCTTGCAGCATGCTAGGTTGGAGTATACCAAGCATCGCATGCTCCGCAAGCAGCAGTCCCCAGCGGGCTGCCGCGTAAGTCGCGCCAGCCTGCAGGGAACGGCCTTCGGTCTGTTCGAACACTTCGCCGAAAAGCAATCCATCCGTCCCATGGCCAAACCGCCTGATATTTTGCTGTTGAGCGACTCGCATCACGTCCATGTCTGGGCGCGGATGCTGACCGGGACCAGTTTGCGCCTGTGGCAGGGACCGGATTCGATGGATGCGGAAGGGGTTTTTGATGTCATCGTGACGGACCAAGAGGTGACCGAGGACATGCTGCCCGGTCCTGCCGCCTGCTTGCGTTGGGCCCGCGGCGAAATCGGGACGATCCGAGTGGGCGAGGAGGGCACTGCAGATGTCCGTCTGCCCAGCGATGTGACGCCACGTGAATTGCAACTGGCATGCCTGCTGCTCACCCAGGTGGTGCGTCTGCGGCGACAGTGCCGCCGAGAGCGTCAATCGAGGCGTTTGATGAGCCAATTGGCCATGCGCGACGCTTTGACGGGCTTGCCCAACCGCCGCGCCTGGGAAGATCGCCTGGTCGATTGGATCCTACCAGCGGCCGATCAGGATGCCGATGATCCGTCGCCCCCCACCGCGCGGGGGATTTCGGGACTGGCCGTCATCGATCTGGATCAGTTCAAAGCCATCAACGAACACTACGGACACGTCACAGGCGACCGCGTGCTGCGAGAGGTTTCCGATCGACTGGCTGACAGCGTCAGCCGAGAAGTGTTCGCGGCCCGTTTGGGCGGCGATGAATTCGGGTTGCTGGTCACGGGCGACGATGCGGCCACGGTTGCCGCGCAGGTCGAACAATTGCGCGTCGACTGTTGTTCACAGATCGCGCCCCGCGTGACCGCCAGTTGCGGCATCGCGTTCAGACCACCCGGCCATGATCGGGATGCTTCGCAGGTCTTCCAGGCGGCGGACCAGGCGTTGCGGCAGGCCAAATCGATGGGCCGTAACCGTTCGGTTATGGTTGACGCAACATCGGCTGCAGCTCCTGAACAAAATCCCGCACATCCTTGAATTCCCGATAGACGCTGGCGAAACGCACAAACGCCACCTGATCGAGAGCTCGCAAATGATCCATGGCCATCTTGCCCAACGTCCGGCTGTCGATCTCTGCATCAAAGGAGTCGTAGACATCGATCTCGATGGCCACCACAATGGCTTCGATCTGATCGGCGCTGATCGGACGTTTCCAACAAGCTCGCTCCAGGCCACTGCGGATCTTGTCTCGATCGAAGGGCTGCCGAACGTTGTTCTTCTTGACCACCTGCAGCATGGTGCGCTCGTAGCGCTCGTACGTCGTGAATCGCCGATCGCAACTCAAGCACAGGCGGCGACGGCGGATGGCGCTGCCGTCCTCGCTGCCACGAGAATCGATCACTTTGTCCCGATCGACATCACAGAAAGGACATTTCATCGGTTGGCAAAGCCTTTTCCAGCGATATTTGGGGCACTCCACGGGCGGCCACACGACGCCCGTCATGGCACAGCCGCCTGGGTATTCGAGGCGTTTCCTCCTGTAGCAGTATATCCAAGATCCGTCACGCCCGGCTAGTTGCCCGAAGTGACGTAGGCCGAGAAAAAACTGTATACTGGGAGACGCAAATGGACGTTTCCGACCAGGTCATGATTTCCCGACAAGCTGAGAAAGGCGAACCGATGAGCGACGATGCGAACAATCGCTGGCAAACCAATCCGTCCCAGGACGACCAAAAAGATCTACCCGAGGACGAACAGACGGCCGCTGCGGCCAGCAGCCTCTCCCCCAGAGAACGCTTCCAGCAAGCTGCCGATCAAAAAAGGCAAGCCGAGGACGAGCCGGAAAGGGACATTTGGCAGGGAACGTTTTCCTCGCGAGCGATGATCGGCAAATGGATCTTGGCGGGTACGGTCACGGTGATCCTGCCGATCGTGATCTGGCTGATGCAGTGGGGCAACCAGGTCACGTGGGGCGGGTACCTGGTTCTGACGCTCGGTTTGTGGGTCGGCTTCGCCTTGCAGTTGGCCGTGCGCAAGATGACCGTCAAATACTACCTGACCAGCCAGCGGTTGATCCACGAAACCGGACTGCTGAAACGGGTGACCGACCGCATGGAGGTGATCGACATCGACGACGTCACCTTCGAACAAAGGATCGTCGAACGCATGATAGGCGTGGGCAGTATCAAGATCATCTCGTCCGACAGCTCGCATCCCGAACTGTGGATTCGCGGCGTCGAGAACGTTCGGCAGGTCGCCACGACGATCGACGATGTCCGCCGCAAAGAACGGCGTAAACGAGCCCTGCACATCGAAGCCATCTGACCAGCCCCGGAGATTGACCGATGCCGAAGCCTGCAACTCGATCACCGCGCAGCGATCATGGTGCCCGAATCGAGCAAGAACGGGGGCGGATGAAGCAGATGTTGCTGCGCATTCTTTCCCGCCTCTCGGCGACCCGATCCCCTACCGCCCTGCAGGAAATCAGCCATCCGATCGGCATGAAACTGGTGCTGCTGCCGGCGGGCGAATTCCTGATGGGATCACCAGTCGATGACCCGGACGCCAGGCTCGACGAGCAACCTCAGCATCAGGTGCAGATTTCACAGCCTTTTTATTTGAGCGTGACGCCCGTCACACAGGCTCAGTACCAGCAGGTCATTGGCGAAAACCCCAGCCATTTCCGAGGTGATCCGCAACGACCGGTGGAATGTGTGTCGTGGGAGGATGCGATCGCGTTTTGCCGACGATTGAGCGAGCAGGAAGCCCAGACGTATCGGCTGCCGACCGAAGCCGAGTGGGAATATGCGTGTCGAGCCGATACCACGACCCGGTACAGCTTTGGAAAAGATCCTGCAGAATTGGGCGATCACGCTTGGTATCGAGCCAATTCGGCGGGGACAACCCATCCCGTGACGCGCAAGAAGCCCAACCCTTGGGGTCTTCACGACATGCTGGGCAATGTCTGGGAGTGGTGTGCTGACGGTTATTCGGTCGATGCCTATGCTCGATCGCCTGCGGAAGATCCCCCAGGTTCCGATTCGACCACGGCGCGAGTCTTGCGAGGCGGCTGTTGGCGAGACCGCCAGGTGGATCGTTTTCGCTGTGCCGCCCGCTTAGCGCTACCTCCCATATTTCGCTTCGACTATCGGGGTTTTCGCGTGGTCCGGACGTTGGAACCCGAAACGCCGCCGGACGATGATCCATCATGAACTCGCCCAAGCCCCGCTTTTGTTGATTGACCCGATTCGACCGCTGTGTCATACTGCTGTACCAAGCGACGGCGATTACCCACTTGCTTCATTCCTTCGAGCCTTTTTTTGGGGAGCTTGCAATGAGACACCACCTTTCGCGACGTCATTTTCTGACTGCTTCGACGGCTGCAGGAGTCGGCCTGTTGATGGCCGATCGGTTGCCAGCAGCTCCCTTCCAGACGTCGCTTAAAAAGGCCTTGATCGGCGCGCCGACCGAGGAGACGTTGAATGGTTGGAAAGCGGCCGGATTCGAAGGCATGGAAACCAATCGCTGGGACGTGACGCCGGCCGAAGCCGCCGAGGCTCGAAAGATGGCCGAGCGGCTCGAGATGCCGATCCACTGCGTATTGCGTGGTTGGACCAACTTCAACCAGGACCCGGACACGGTAGCCGAGGACATCGCGAGCGTCGAGCGCGCTTTGCGGGCCGCTCAGGGTTACGGGGCCGATGCCTTGCTGTTGGTCCCCTGCCGGATCGGCGGCATGCCCATGCCTGCGGCCCATGAATTCGATATCGAATTCGACGAAAAGACCGGACACATCACCCGCGTGGTACCAGGGGATAACTCGCCCTACCAGCAGTACATCGAAGCGCATAACCACGCCACCGACGCCTCGCGGAAAGCCGTCCAGAAACTGATCCCCGTCGCGGAAGAGACCGGGGTGGTCATCGGGCTGGAAAACGTCTGGAACAACCTGTGGGTCCAACCGGCCATCTTCGCCAACTTCATCGCATCGTTCGACAATCCCTGGGTCCAGTGCTACTACGACATCGGCAATCACGTCAAATACGCCATGCCCGAGGATTGGATCCGCGCCCTGGGCAAATTGATCCTCAAGGTGCACGTCAAAGATTTTACCATCGATCGAGACCATCCGCGTGGCGGCCAATTCGTCGATATCCGGGACGGCGACGTCGATTGGCCTTTGGTGCGCCGGGAACTGGACAAGATCGGCTACAACGGCTGGATGACCATCGAAGGCAGTGGCGGGCTGTCGCTAGAAGAACGGAACCGGCGTCTGGACCTGATCATCGCCGGGAAATAGAGCCAATGCGGACGAACAGCAACCGCGGATTGGCCGGTGGGCTTTCGATGCCCGACTCGACGAGCTGTCGCTGGAGTCAGGCCTTGTATTCGGTGTTCGGGTGTTGTAAACTGACTGACACGGTAAGACGAACACCCACAAATGGGAGGTGCCATGCCTCGTCCCCCACGAATTCAGTTCGCCGGAGCAAATGATCATATCGTCACCCGTGGAGATGCTTCTCGCCTACTGCTGGATGCCAAACCATCTTCACGCCTTGCTCCAGACTCTCGAGCCAAATCTGGCAAGCGGCATGCAGCATTGGCTGTCCGGCTATGAAGATTGGTACGCCAAGCGAAACCGACGGACCGGTCATCTTTATCAGGGCCGCTACCAAGCGTTCTTGGTCGAAGACGCTGGCAGCAATTGCGTGAATGCATCTCGATACGCCGCGTTTCGCAGTTCAGCGCCCGGGCGGGATAGGGCCGCATGGTGATGCCGACGCTGGACGGGCGCAACGCTCAGCCAACTTGGTCCAACGTTTTAACCTGACCGGCACCGATAGTGTCTCCAACCTAGTTCGCCGAGCGGGGCGCCACCACCACCACTCGGCGGACTGGCGAAAGACCGTGCAAGAAGTCGAAGCATCACTCGACCTGAACACCGAACACAAGGCCTGATCCCGGCGAAGCCCCGCGAGGCAGAGTGTCGTTGCGAGGGGAGATCACCCAGGAAGCCCTGGCGCTGAGACACGTCTTCTGGTGTTCCAGCGCGCATCTCAAACGCCATAGACGCTGAGTCGGGATGAAGGGTGGAAGATCGGAACCCATGATACCCGTGTTCCGCCATTTGGAG
>SKVE01000184.1 GCA_007129635.1 Planctomycetaceae bacterium | reverse complement strand
GGAAAGTTGAATGCGCCTCATTGGGGGTTTGGTCAGGCTGCCTATGTCCTCCGAAATCCGGAGCAGCGATTCCTCCTGACTATGGATTTTCGACGAATTGGTTGCCAGACCCTCTATCTTGATACCTGGGAAAAAGGCTTGGATGACTACGGTTCGCTTGTCAGGATGGCTTTGGACAAGATCGGCATTAAGACCGTTAAGCGTCTTGGATTCAAGACGGTCGCATTCCTTCCTTTGGGGATGTCCCACGCGGAAATGTGTGACTTGGTGTTTGGCAGCTTTCTCTTGCCTGCAAGCGATCTGCAGGATATCGCCAACGATCCGGAAGATGCTCTGGTTCAGATCCACGGCAGCTACAAGAATATGAAAACCGTTTTGGTGGTTGCGCCCATGACCGTAGAGCAGGCGGCTAGGCAGTTTATGGCGACACCCAATCTTGAGCATTTCATCGAACCCAAGCTGCTTGACACTGGAGCCAAGGAATTCAGAGATCGGCTGGACTCGGACTGCTTCTTTGTTGATGTCGATATGTTCCGCACCGACGCTCAGGTCAGCGACCTTCCGTTCTTTCTGAAGGATTCCCTACAAGGTGCCTTACACCTGAGCGAACAAGCGGTGAGACGCCTTCGTGGTCTTCGTCCGAACAGAGATTAAGCAAATGGCAATTCGCGGCGGATCAAGAACCAGCAGTTTCAGCGATGTGCTGCCAGCATCCCAGGTATTGGTCCATACGCCAGTGACGGTAGTGGAAGTCAATGTTCTCCATGAACCTGACATGCATGGTGGCGGTTTGACATTCTTTGCTCGACGCCGAAAGAGAGGGTAATACCAGAGAGATTCTTCGGCAGCTTCGCGATTCGTTTATGCGTGAAGGGTGGAACAACTATCGTCGAGCGGAATCCCGCATTCTAGCCTGTGACCTTCTCGCAAACCTTGCAAACGCTGAGGAGATTTTGCCGGAGCATGTAGATGCTGCATTTGACAGCCTGATCCGCATGGGGCTTGGACAGGTGCCAGCACTTGCCTTTGCCCCCGAAGCCGATGACGAGGAAACCGATGGCGAAGAAGAAGTACCTGGTTGATACTTCCGCCGTCCGACCGGCATTGGGGTTTTCCACATCGCGGCACTGCGATCACTTCCGTGAGGAAACAAAGGATGGCTCGCTGTGGTCTTCTGTGTACATACGAATGGAATTCATACGAGTATGGTTTTGCGAGTTCGCCCGCATTGCGTTCATGATCGAGCATTTCGATAACGTTGAAGAGGCGATGTATTACCTGGAGCAAGAGTTTAGCCAACGGCAGAATAAGAGCGACATCGCCGGCATCGGATCTTTTGTCAATGAAATGGGCCCGTTGCGAAACTGTCGAGCCGCTTCGGAGGAATTCGCCAGTCTGGCAATGCGATGGTTGAAGACCTTTGACTTTGTGTTTCCGGCGCGGATCCGAAACGGGTGCAGGTGCCAGATCGGCGGAAAGACCCCAAGCATCGATTACAATCATTTTTTTTCTTATTTGCACCAATTCTACCAGGTCTTTCAAACGCCCGTCGTAGACTGCGAAATCAAGGCGGCGCTGGGCCTGCAGAAGCCGATGGGGAGAGCCGCGAGTTTGATCAATGATCACAAGGCAGCGACTCTGAATGTTGTTACGACATTGGAAAGGCAGAGGAGGGACAAGTCCGAGGTGACTTGTGTCGAATGTGCCAGGATCGGTGATGCGGTCATCGCCCTGGAACAGCCGGGAGCGTGGGTGCTAATCCACACTGACAAGTCATTCGACGATTTGTGTCGAGTTCTCGGCAAGGATCACAAGAAAATCCTTTCTTTGAGAGCCATCCACAGGAACCTGCGCGAGACGCTGAATCCAAAGAAAGCGACGTGATGCCTCGATGGGTGACACAACCGATGGCGACAGAATCCTCCCGGCCGGGCGTGCGCACGATTTCGCTGGAAGAACTGCCCGAAGTCATCGCCTAAGCCAAAGCGGAATCGTGGAGCGAACTGGCGCTGATCGGGCCGAAAATGTCGGCTGCTTACGAAGCGTGGTGCCTCGGCCATTGGCCGACCGATCACATCTTTCGACTTTCCACTAGCTTGACTGATGCAGGCCCACTGGCGTCGCTGAACGCCCTCACGTCGCTCGACTTGGCAGGTAACCAGATCGGCGCCGAGGGGGCCCGTGCGTTGGCATCCCTGACCGGCCTCATGTCGCTCGACCTGGAAGGTAACCAGATCGGCGACGAGGGAGCCCGTGCGTTGGCATCACTGACCGGCTTGACGTCGCTCACCCTGATGTTTAACCAGATCGGCGCCGAGGGGGCCCGTGCGCTGGCATCACTGACCGGACTCAAGTCGCTCGCTCTGACCGTCAACCATATTGGCGTCGAGGGGGCCTGCACGCTACTGGATGCCTGGTGCAGGCGACCGGAGCAGGTGTCGATTCAGTATCTGGACCTCCAAGGTAATGGCGATCTGAGCGGTGTGTTGCCCGCCGAAGCGATTGAGACTGCAGATGCTCAGGCGATTCTGGCGGCGTATCGGCGGGTTCTCGAGGACACGGGTGGGAGGCGTCCACTGCACGAGGCGCGGCTGCTGGTCGTGGGGAGCGAGGCGGTGGGCAAAACGTCGCTGATCCGCTACCTAGTCGATGGCCTGCCTCGCGATCCGAGCGAAACCCGCACGCCGGGTGCCGAACTGCGCGAGAAGATCGAGACGCAAACGTGGTCGCCGCAGGACTGCCCGGTGCGGTTGAATGTGTGGGATTTCGGCGGCCAGGAGATCTATCACCAGACGCATAAGTTCTTCCTCACGGCCCGCAGCCTGTTCCTGCTGGTGCTGGAAGCCCGCCGCGAGGACGATCGCTCGTACCTGGAATGGCTCAAGACGATCCGCAACCGGGCCGGCGACGCGCCCGTGATCGTGGTGATCAACAAGTGCGATGGCCCGCACCGGAACCTGCTGCAGATCGACCAGACGAGACTGCAACAGGATTGGCCGAATATCGTCGGATTCGTCCGCACGTCGTGCGATCCGGGGGACGAACCGGCGGCGATGATCCAGGCGTTGCGGGAAACGATCGTGGGGGCGCTGAACGACGACCGGCGGCTGAAACACGTCCGTGATCCGGTCCCGCTGGCCTGGCTGACGGTCAAGGAGAACGTGGCCCAACTGGCTCAGCAGCGGCAGGTATTGGACACCGCCGACTTTCAACGCTTGTGCAACGATGCGACGGTGACCGACGCGAACGAGCAGCGGGCGGTGCTGCGCATCCTTCACCATCTGGGCACGATCGTGGCCCACGGACTGGACGAACCGGGCGCCACCACCTCGATGAAGCACGTCACGCTGCTGGATCCCAACTGGTTGACCACGGCCATCTATTCGGTGATCACCTACTGTCGCGGCGCCAAACTGCCGGGTGAATTCTCGCGGATGGATCTGTCACGGTTCTTGGATCCGGGGCGTTACCCTCCCGATTCGGACAGCTACGATTTCGTGCTGGACATGATGCAACACGAGCAGATCCGGTTGTGTTTCGAGTTGCCGGGCGAGCCGCGGGGCCGTTACCTGCTGCCGGAAGCGCTGCCCGTCAACGAGCCCGAGTACGACGATATCTGGCCTGCCGACTCGCTGCGGTTCCGCTACCGCTATGATTTCCTGCCGACGGGTCTGATTCCGCAGTTCATCGTCCAGACGCATCGCAACTTGACCGACCGTCCCACACGTTGGCGCACGGGGGTCGTGTTGCAGGCGGCCGGGTGCAAGGTGCTGGTCCGGGCCGATATCGACCGCCGGACGGTCGAGGTCGCGGTGACGGGTCCGGCGAACCGCCGCCGCGATGCGCTGAACGTGGTGATCAACGATCTGGAAGCGGTCCATCGACGCAATCCGGGGCTGAAACAGCAACCTCGAGTCCCGCTGGCCGACCGGCCTGACTTGGATGTCAGCTACACGCATTTGCTGACGCTGGAAGACGAGGAAGGGCCGCAGCATTCGTATCGGCCGGAAGGAGCCGACCGGCGCTACACGGTGGCCGAACTGTTGAACGGCGTGCGGCTGGAGCAAACGCTGGCGGACCCCCGAGCAGCCTTCTGGCAGGAGAAGCTCGGCGCACGGGCCCCGGCCCACAGCGGCGGCATGTCGATCCTCGTCGGCGACGGGGCGTCGTTCGTGTTTGCCGACCAAATCAATGACCCGGCGCGGGTCAGCCAAGGCGGCTCGATGCAGCGTTCGTCAAGCGAGCCCGATCCCGCACCGACGGGATTGGCAGCGCTGGGAGCCTGGCCGTACTTTTCGGCGGCGGGCGGAGTGGCGGCGATGCTGGTGGCCGTGCTGCTCTGGATGCTGCCGTCGAACGAATGGCGCGCGGCGGTCGGCGGGCTGCTGGCCATCGGCCTCGGCGCGACCGCGTGGCTATTGCGACTGAATCCGCGCTGGTATTATCGCCGCTGGCTGAGCGTTGTGATCCCGGCCGGATTGTTGATCAATGCGTTGGGGGTCACCGCGGAGATCATCTATCAAGATCCGCAGCGTGCGGGTGGATTCCGCTGGGACAGTGCGGTCAGCGGCTGGTTCTTCGCCGCGTGGGCCGTGGTGATCATCGCGCTGATCGTGGCAGATGGCTGGCAGAACCCCGGCAGTCGACAGCGGTAGTGAAGCGAGACTGAGCTGCTGAAACCGCGTAAGATGAACGGGCCGTCTTCGATTCGAGCGTGGACAGCGGCAATGTTGGCAACTTCTCCAGCCCCGCGCAACCCACCCTGACGCCAATCACCCGTCCGGCTGACCTGTTGCACCCGTCATCCATTCCGAACGCCCTCAAGTTCCCCCTCGCACTCCCGCCGTAGCCGGGCCAGAACGGTGTCCGTCTGTAGTGCGGATCTTTTCACCTTCAACACGCTGGCGACTCGACAGCCGGCGTCGAACGATGACCCGAGGAACAGCAGCCAGGCGGTTGTCCAGCACGCTCAGGGCGCATGTTGAACACGTCGCCACATCAAGCCGGACAAGCCTCAGTCTCGACCGAGGATTGGTACAGCAAGTGATGCACGGCCGCCGCCAACAGCCGGTCGCCATCGGCCTGCGATTGCTGCAACTTGGCCTCCAAGGCATCGTAGAGGGACATCAGGTGGTCCACCTTGGCGACGATGCGGTGCTGCTCGGCGAGAGGAGGCAGCGGTATCGGAAAGCTTGCGACGGCTTCGGTGGGCAGCCGACAAGTCCCGTGGGAGGAACGCGCGACGTTCTGAAGCATGCGTCCCTTCACCGCGGCACAACACCGCAACAGGTACTCACGCACATCGGGAACCGCAAGCCTGAGTGCTTTCATGTCTTGGTTGATGGTCACTTCTCGCATCGCCAGCGCCACGGGAAAGGAATGTGCGAGGATCATTCCACGAACAACCATGAGCAGCGATCCCGGGGGGATGATCTTTGCGGACGAGTCATCAAGGGCAGTAGGTGAAATGTGATCGAGGGCATCGGCAATGTAGGGTCGCTTCATGTCCTTCGGGCTCACCCAAGGAATGTCGCCTTCCCAGTAGTCGGACCGTTGCTTCGAAGGTGTTCCGCCCCCAAGAAAGACGCCGAGTTCTCCCAGTCGCACCCAAAGCCAATTTCGCGGAGCGGAAAGGGCGTTTGGCCTCCAGGCAATTCAGAAAGCACCGCACAATCGTTTCCACCGTCCTGGCCGACGAGTCGGAACCGTTGTTCTCGAATCTGTTCTCGTAGGACGGTCGCTGGTTCGTCGCTCGGGTCTTGCGGAACGAGTCTGCCCTGGACCGCCAGTTGGAGGATGGTTTGTCGGAGTTGGGCGAGGGTTTCGGGGGCGTCGTACAGCAGGTCGAAGTGGTCGCAGATCCGCTGCCAGCACGTGGCGAACTCGGCCGGGTCGGGGGCCGTCACCAGCCGATCCAGCGCCGCCGCCGCCGACAGCCGCTCGCGCGCCTCCCGCTGCCGCTCGACCCGCCCCTCCAACTCGTCGCACAACCTCATCAACTCGTCCACCTTCGCCACGATGCGGCGTTGTTCGTCGAGGGGGGGAAGCGGAAACGGATTGTTCGCGAAATACTCCGTGGGAACTCGTTTCTGGCCCGCGGAACCCGTCATCCGACCAACGCCATCTGCCAGGAAACGCGGAGACTTCAGGTAGATCAGAACGTATTCCGGACACATCGTATCCGCCACTGGTCGGAACACGTGGAGTTCAGTCGTTCCCGCCCCAATGTCGTTGCGCAAACCGCGCACAACCGCTGATTTCCCGTTTTGGAAGCACGGGGTGATTTTTGCCATGACGACATCACCCTCGGCGAAATGGGTGAATCCTTGCCTGATCTCTTTCCAAGGTCGAGTTTCCATCTGTATCGGCTCGGCGTAGGTCGCCGAAATCAAGGCCATCGGAACGAACGACGCTTCCGTGTCGTCGAGTGCTTCGTTTCGAGGCGAGACGATGCCGACCCGTCTTAATCGGGTCCAAACCCAATTTGGGGGCACTCGGCAGGGAAGCTCACTCGCCTGAATTTCCGTAACGACCGCATCCTTGGTAACGCGCGACCCTCGTTCAAGCGATTTCTTCGCGGCATCGATTCGACCGAGCAACACAGCCGCTGGCTCGTCGCTCGGATCCTGCGGCACCAGCTTGCCGCTTACGGCCATTTGCAGGATGAGTTCGCGCAGTTTCGCAACGCCGCCAGGAGCTTCTACCAAACATTCAAAGTTGTCGAAAAACGTCGTAGTCTCCATGTTAGTTTTCCTATCAGGCCCAAGTCGGCCAGACCCATTCATCTTCGCGCCTTAGCGCCTTCGCGTGAGCCCCCCAACGCTTCGGCCAGTTCCCGCTTCAGCGCGTCGCGTGTCTGCTGGATTTCTCCCAGCAATCCCCGATACTCCAGCAGCAATTCCTCCGGATCGCCGTGGGCATCGCGGGCGTCGTGCGGGTTCTTGATGTCCAAGTTGTAGCCGCGCGCCTTGATCTGATCGACGGGCACCTTTCAAGCCTGCTCGTTCTCCTTCCGCCGCTTCCACCACTTCTTCTCCGCCGCGAATTCCTCGATGCGGATCGGCTTGGTCTTGTTGTACGACTTGACCCCGGCCGGATACGGGTGCTCGTAGTACCAGACGTGCTTGGTCCGCTCCCCCTTGGTAAAGAACAGCAGGTTGGTCTTGATGCCCGTGTCGGGCGCGAACACCCCGTTGGGCAGCCGTACCACGGTGTGCAGATTGCACTCGTCCAGCAGCCGCTCCTTGATTCGCGTCTTGACGCCTTCGCCGAACATCGTGCCGTCCGGCAGCACGATGGCCGCTCGCCCGCCGGGCTTCAGGACGTGCATGATCAGCAACAGGAACAGGTCGGCCGTCTCCCGCGTCTGGTACATCTTAGGGAAATTGGACTCGATGCCGTCCTCTTCCATGCCGCCGAACGGCGGGTTGGTCAAAATCACGTCCACCCGGTCCTTGGGGCCATAGTCGCGTAGCGGCCGGGCCAACGTGTTGTCGTGCCGGATGTTGGAGGGGATGTCGATCCCGTGCCGCAGCATGTTGGTGGTACACAACAGATGCGGCAGCGGCTTCTTTTCGACGCCTCGCACCGACGCTTGCATGGTCTGCTCGTCGTCGGGCGTTTTGACGTAGTGCCGGCGGATGTGCTCGATCGCGCAGGTCAAGAACCCGCCCGTGCCGCACGCCGGATCAAGGACCGTCTCGCCCAACTGCGGATCGACCATTTCGACCATGAACTGGGTCACCGCCCGCGGCGTGTAGTACTCGCCGGCGTTCCCGGCCGACTGCAAATCCTTCAGGATCTGCTCGTACATGTCGCCCAGCAGGTGGCGGTTCTGCGAGTCGTTGAAGTCGATGGCCTCGTTCAACTTGTTGATCACCTGCCGCAGCAACGTGCCGGATTTCATGTACTGGTAGGCGTCCTCGAACACGCTGCGGACGACGAAGCCCCGCGACCGGCCGTTGCCGCCCAACGACAGTTCCTTGAGTTGGGGGAACAGTTCGTTGTTGCAGAACTCCAGCAGTCTGTCGCCCGTCATTCCCTCAGTTGTCAGTTGTCAGTTGTCAGTTGGTGGCGGGGCGAGGGGTTGGGTTCATCGTTTGTGCTGTTCGAGTTCTTCGAGAATTTCGCGAATTTCGTCGACCTGGTCGGGGGATTCTTGGATCAAGTCGTCGAACATGGTTCGCGCCCGGTCGGGATCTCCGGCACGCCAGAAACAGGACGCCGCGCTGATGCGGCCTCGCCGCGCCAAGTCGGTGTCCCCCGCCCGCTGGTAATCGTCTGCCAGGACCAGCTCCAAATGCGCCGCAGCAAGGAAATGCGTGCGGGCTTCCGTCTGCCGATTGCCCATTTCGGCCAGCATTCCCCGCTGTACCTCGCGCGACTTGACCGTAACCAGCATGTCGCTGACCGGCGTTTGAACGGAACTCATCGTAATTCCCTCCGTGTTGTACGTGCTATGCGCCAAAGCCCAGCCGGCTGGCGGGCGTTTCAAACTCGGTGACCGAAACATAGAACCCAGTGGAACCTTCTGCCAGCCGCCGCCAGCGTTCGTTCCAAGCTGCCGAAAAGTCGTTCTTCCGAGAACGTCCGGCGACCTCCAACAAGTGCCGCTGGTCGTCGATCAGGTAGTCCGCCGATGTGCCTCGCAGTGAAACGTCTCGGATCTGGTGGCCGCCGGCGCAGAATAGCGCAAGTCCGGCGACGGCAATCGCCGCCAGTTCGACCAGTCGATGACTCTCGTAGGTATGTCGCACTTTGGCCACATCGCTGCGCGACACTCCGGCGGGGACGATCTCCAGACGTACTTCGCCGCTTCCGTAGCCCGGAATTTCGTGAATCTGGAGAAACACGGGATACGAACGACTCGCCGCGTCTTGTTCCAGGACGGCTGTCGCAGCGGCCAGGATGTCATTCCACAGCAGGCACGGGTGCATCTCGGGCAGTGCGGTCAATCTCAATCTCACCGTGTGGGCTCCCCCCAGCGTTGTCGCGCAGCCGCTTCGGACAAACCTGCTTTCAGGCCCCGGACGGCTTCCAGAAACTTGTCGCGATCTCCGAACAGTTTAACGATTTCCAGCGGCGTGCCAAAGTGGTTCAACGGCTGGACGCGGAGGACAGCGTCCCGCTCAACTGCTCGCCGCTACCGTCCTGCGTCTCCGATCCCCCGTCAACCGGTCCCTCGTTCGCATTTTCCGAGCCACTGGTGCAAGCAGCGGTGCAAGCGGCCGGGTCCGATGACGTAAGTCCTTTGTTTGCATCACTTAGATCTCGCAATCTGCCGCTTCCCAAGCTGGATGTCGAGGGTTCGAGTCCCTTCGCCCGCTCCTTTTGACAGCCGTGGTCACCCGATGACTGCGGCT
>SKVE01000028.1 GCA_007129635.1 Planctomycetaceae bacterium | reverse complement strand
TGGGGTCTCATGCCGCGGAACAAAAACGGGCTCAAACCAATTGGCCTTGACAAGCACAAACTGAACACGCCACTCCTGACACTTTTTTCTCGGCCATTACTGAGACGACCCCATCCTACCGGAGGTGATACTGGATGAAGACGTTCTTTGTGATCACGGTCACGTGTCCGGACCGTCCCGGCATTGTCGAACGGGTTACCGAGGTCATCGTGGCCCATGGCGGGAACTGGGAGGCCAGTCGAATGGCGCACCTGGGCGGTGAGTTCGCCGGCATGGTGCTGGTCAGCGTGGCGGCCGACAAGGCGGACGCGCTGGCTCAGTCGCTACGGGAACTGGCCGAACCTCCGATGACGGTGGCGGTCAAGGTGACTCAGCCACCATCGACGTCGGTGGCTGGGCTCCGGGATTACCGTTTCCAGTTGACCGGCGCCGATCACGAGGGCATCGTCCACACGGTGGCTGCTTATCTGGCGAGTCAGGGGATCAATGTGGAAGACATGGAGACGGACGTCGTCTCCGCCCCCGTAACGGCATCGCCCCTGTTTCGCATGGTCGCCCAGTTGCACGTGCCCCAGCGGCTGACGGACGAGTGTTTGCGGGCCAATCTGGCGGATATCGCGGATCGGGAAGGCGTGGATATCGAGATCATCGCCAGCGATTGACAGAGAGTCAATCGCTTCTCTTGCGTTTGGCTCGGCCGATGCCATCGACCACCAGCACCAGCACGACCATGGCGATCATCATGCCCAGCGTCGCCAGGGTCTGCCCGTCGACGCCTTCGGGCCAAATGGGCTCGAATCGCTTCGATTTGAACCTCTCGATCTCCGGGGTCAGATCCCGCTGGAACGGCCAGATCTTGGGCAAGGCGCCGAACATGAACCCGCACAGCAGCGATAGCGTGACCGAGTGGTAATGCCGCAGCAACCAACGAAGCACGCGGCTGAACAGCACCAGGCTGATCCCGGCACCGGTGACAAAAACACCGATCGTGATCAGGCCTTCGGTCACCTGTCTTCCCCGCAGCAGGTTGCCGGGGATTTCCGTCAGATGTTCATAGACGCCCAGAATCAACAGGATCATGGCCCCGCTAATGCCCGGAAGGATCATCGCACAGATGGCGATCGATGCGCAGAAGAACAGGTAGACATAGCTGGGTTGCTGCGGCACGTTGGTCAATGTGATCAGCCAGTAGGCAAAGGCGGCCCCGGCGATTCCCATCAGCACGCATCGCACCGCTTGGGAAGGCGATTGGATGCGGAGCGACAGGGACACCATCACCGCCGAACCCAGGATCAGGCCGAAAAAGGCGGCCAGCGTCAGCATCCGCGAAAACGGTTCGTTCAGCAGACGGTTCATCATCATGGTCATGACCAGGAACCCGCCGCCGATACCGATGGCCAGCGCTAGCAGGAACCACAGGTCCACATGCGCCGCAGCTTGCTGCCATTGGCGTCGCCGGAGCAAGGCGAACCATCGCCCGTCGATCTGGCTGATCGCCGTCACCAAGCGTTCATAGATCCCCAGGATCAACGCGACGGTACCGCCAGAGACGCCCGGCACGACGTCCGCCGCGCCCATGAAGAAACCGCAAGTGGCGGTGGCCAGGTGACGATCATCTTGTCGCGGGTTTTGGTTCATGTCCGAAATCTACCCGAAAAACGTTCGCGTGGCGATACCGTCTCTGGGCCATTACGGAGCGGCCCTAACGCGGCCTCTGGCCGCAACCAACGTAGGTTGGGTCTCCGACCCGACCGGACCCGACTCGACCCGACCCGACTCGACCCGACCGGACCCGACTCGGTCGGGACGGAGTCCCAACCTACAAAGATGCGCGCACCGTGCACGCATCCTACAGGTGAAGACTCTAACAGCTCATGGACCCTGTTGAGAATCGTTCAGCAGGGTCCAGACGCGGGGGGATTGTTGACGGAGACGATCGGTGGTTTCCTGGTCCAGGTGATCGAGCCGCAGGGGGATCGCTCGGTAATCAAGGTCGGGGCTGGGGCGATCAGGACTGTATTTGTAGTCGAAGGTGAAATGGCCCAGGGGCGTGAGCCCGACCTGCGGATGGCTGTGGCATGGGACGGTGATGTAAAAATCGGCTCGCGTCTGTCCCTCATGAGCTGCCGGGCTGAGAGCCAGTTTCTGCTGGTCGACCAAACGCACGACCAGTTTTCGAGCGGTGTAATAGGCCGGGTCGATCCAAGCAACCGGCTGGGCGATCAGGTCACGGTAGATGTACTGACCGTCCTCCTGGTATTCGAATAACTGCTGCAACTGCTGCTCGAAAGCGTCTCGCAGGTAAGGGAAATGGGTACAGGCCAGGATGATGGCGCGGACGGGTTGAGGATCAGGGGATCGACGAACCGTTTCCAACAGACTGACCAGATCGTAGCGCAGGTAGTTCATCACGCTGTTCAATTGCAGCGTTGTGGGGCGATCCGCAGGGCCGTCGTACAGCACGCCGTGGTTCCGGAAGTCCAGGGCGTAACGCGGCAGGATATCCGGATCGATGGGAGCCAGTGGATGGTCGAGCGACGGTCCACGGTAATCGTCTCGAGGCCGGCTGGATGATGCGTTGTGCATGATAAACTCTTCCGCCCCATCGATCGCACCGGCCAGGCCCAACGAGCCCTGTTGGACGACGTCGATCCGCTGCTGCCGGCGATTCCAGTCGCGACGTTCGCGTTCGGCATCGATCCCGCGCGGGTACGCTTCGGCCAGCACCGTCGCTCGGGTCGCAAGAACGCCGATGGTGCCGCTACGACCGTCAGCAAAGTGTTCCAGCGCGCCACGCACCCCAGCGTCCACCACACCGACCACGGGAACGTTCAATCCGCTGGCTTCCACCAGTTGATCGATGTGATGTTTTCCGTAAGCGGTGGCTGTGTTACAGGCGATCACCACCGCCTTGACCGGCAATTTGTCACTGACCGGCGGGCTATGTTCGTCCGGGTGATAACGGTTGCCCAGCAGGAAGTGAACGTCTTGGATGATCAAGTCTTCCAAGAACCGTTGCCGCCCTACATTCGGATAGTTGCCGTAGGGCATGTTCGTCTGGTCGGCCAGGTAGATGAACGACTGGCCTGCGAGATCCGGTTGGCCGTCACCGGATGGTAACGGCTGGCTCGTCCGATTGTCGAAAGCATCGATCGTCAGGATGGCTTCCAACACGGCCAATCCACCGGTTCCCGAATCGAAGACGCCGATCGGCAGCTTGACGGGATCTACCGCGACCTGCTGACGGGCGTCGCGCGCCGACTGAGCGGCCTGGATGATCCGCGACTGCTGGGTGTCGACCGAATCGTGATCGGCGACCGCTAAGACGCCGCTCCAAAACACCAGACCGCCGACCAACATGGCTCGTCGGATCAACCAACCGATTTGCAAAACAACACGCATGCAGAAAAATCCTCCTCATCTAATCAAGCGGTTCCAGAAACAACTCAGAATCATAGCTTACCGGGGTGGCCAACGTTGGAATCGGCTTGTCGGTCAGGCGTTGGATACTCCAGGCACAAGCATAACCGATGCTGGTGTAGATGCCTGCGGGCTCGCTGAAGGATTCAAGGACCGGCAGCCTTTCGATGGCACGCATGCGGCCCAGCGAGATGGCCGAGAAGCGGCGGATTCGCGAGTCTTCCGGATTGTTGATATCCAGATCGCTCAACCGATCCGCCAACGCCTCGACCAGATCGTCTGGTGCCTGATCCTCGTGCAAGTAACCCAGCGCCCAGATCGCCGCTGATCGGGAACGGGAGATCGTCAGATCCTTGGGGATGAAGGTTCGCAGCAGGTCGTCGGCGGGCTGATATCGCTGCTGGCCGAAGAACTCGAACAGATGAGCCAGTTGGTCATCCAGATCGGGCTGGCCGGGTACAAATCGCAGCAGTTCCTCGCGTCGTCCGTGCCGCTGACGAGCGATCTCCAACGCCGGGGTCAGCACGCGATCGGCGCCCAAGCGTCGCAGGCCCCATGCGGCGATGGTAAAGACCTCGGGCCTCTCGTGCGACAACAGCTCGACCAATCGCTCGGCAGCATCATCGTCGTCCAGATTGGCCAGCAGGATGACGCTTTGCTCCAGCACTTGCCATCGTGGATCATCGATCAACCGCCGACCGATCTGGAGCAACGGCTCGCGCAACTCGGGCGACTGGGCCAATTGCTCCAGGAACTGCCGTGCGTCATCGCGCAAGCTGGGGATCGGATCGCCCACGAGCCGGCTAAGTCGCTCCAGATTCTCTGGTGACGGACAGGCCGCCAATGCGCGGGCGACCAGCCGTCGGACGTTCACATCGCCGCGATCCAACAACCTGTCGGCCATGGGGATGATCGATTGCGGGTCCAGTTTGAACAATCGTTCCAGGGCGATGGCGGCCACGGACGATTGTTCGTCGCCGGCCATCTGGACGAGCAGTTCCTGGGCTTCAGCCGAATCGTGCCAGCGCAACCATTGGACGGCGACCAGCCGGTCGACCAGTGTGGCCGGCGTCTGGCGAGTGCGCAACTGGCTGGCGGCATTTTCCAGTCCGCTGCGGCGGATCTGGCCCAAGGCGATGGCGGCGGCCAGGCGTAGATCGGGCGGCTGATGGGCGTCTGCGGCAACCTGCTGCATATCGTCGGCCGCGGCCTGATCGCCCAAATCGCCCAATCCACGGATCGCCAGCAACCGGCGGCGTCGATCGACACGATCGTCCGCCACACGAACTCGCCAAGCTTCGATCATGGGCGGATACTGCCATCGTCCCAGCGATGGCTCGGCCACCTGGGCCATGTCCAGGCCATCAGACTGAGCTTGCTGGAACAGGGCGGCCGCAGCCTGACGAGCCTCCAAGGTCACCAGCGCTTGGGCGGCAGTCAAGCGGACGATCCGCCGATCATGCTGGACCAGGTTCTGCTCCAGCGGCTTGATGGCTACGTCGATGCCTTCCAGTCCTCGGTGATGCGCCCAGACCAGCATGCGTTGAGCTTGTTGGCGCAGATCACTTTCAGGCGACTGTAACGTGGCGATCCATAATTCCAGCGTCCCGTCGCGAAAGCGGGTGATCGGATCGGGCAGTTCGATTCGCGGATCTTGGAACATGGCGTAATCGAAACGCAGTTGGGAAGCTGGCTCCGCCACAAGGGGCGACGCGACGAGGGTGCTGATCACCAGGCTCAGCATCCCCATCCGTTGCCATACCGGGCAGCTTGTGACGCTTGGATTCTTCGTCGTCTTCTGGTTTGGAATGGTCATGCGTATCCTCCGAACGTGATTCAGTTTGTCTGCGGCGTTTCGCTTGTTTGAAGATCATTCGATTCATTGGGGGCGTGTCAATCGATGGGTACGAAAGATCACCAGAGCCATGCAGACCATCGATGCACAAGCGGCGAACCACCAGCTAGCCGGGATCAATTGATACTGCGCGAAACCGGGCGTGCGAATCACCGCCAGACCGGCGGCGATCGGGTTCATCGTCAACGCGATGACGACCGTACCGTGTCCGAACGGCGCGTCACGCAGCAACCAAACCAACATCGTTCCTCCGCAGAAGACCGCCAGCGCCCCGTACGCGCTGGCAGTGGCCGTCGCGGTACGGCTGAACAGGCTGCTGCAGGCCAGGCTCAAGGCGATCGAAAACACCCCGGTCAGCACCAGACTGATCAGCACCTGGCGAATCTGCAGCCACATCGATGGTTCGATGTAGACCATCACCACATAGCCGGGCAGGGTGGATACCAGGATCAGCAGCAGGGGCCAGACCACGCTGGCTAATTTCCCGATCAGGATCTGCGTCGCGGACAGCGGCGTCATCTGCAGCAACTGCCAGCCGCCGCTTTCAAGCTCGGTGCTGATCAGGCCGGCGGCCAGGGCGGGGGTCAGCAGCACAATCAGGGCGCCTTGCAGCAGCACCATCAGTCCGCCGATCGTTTCGGGCCCCCAGTCCATCGAGCCCAGGCTGGCGACGTACGTCAATCCCAGGGAGGCCATCGCGCTGACAGCCGCCAGCCGGATCATCCAGTGCATGCGGCCAAACCGGCGGCAGCGGAATTCTTTGACCATCACGGGGTTCACCAGCGGGGCGATGGTCAGCTTACGACGCTGGGGATCGACCACGAACACCATCCGCCGCAACGTGCGGATCAGCCAATGCCGTTCGTCGGTGATCAGCCCCTGCGAATGGGCTCGATCAAACAAGCGATGATTCAGCCGCAGCAAGGTCAAACCGGCGAACAGCCCGGTAGCAAGCATCGAGTAACTGACGAAGCGCCAGAAAGCGTCCCCGGCGACCAGCAGGCCTTTGGAGCCCACGCCGCTGTGCCCTACCAGTTCCATCACTGCCGTGATCGGCGACAGGTAGCGCAGGTGTTCAGCCGCCGGTGCTTTCCAGCCGCCGGTGCCCTGCAGGAAATAATGCGGGCCCAGCGACACGACGGCCATCAGCAAAACGCCGCCATAGGCATAACGCAGTGCTGCATCGGTCGATGGGGCATACGTACTGACCAGCAGTGCCCAACAGGTGTATTGAACGGCGACCAACAGCAAGACGGCGTACAGCGGCAGCAGTTCACCGTCCAGCGAGATGCCACCCATCGCGTAGCAAGCGGCGGCTGCGGGCAGACTGGTCAGCAACAACAGCACGACCAGCCCCAAGCTGCCGATCAATTTGCCGAAGTAAATCGACCACGACCGGAGGGGCGAATTCAGCAGCAGGATCAACGTGCCTCGCTGTTTCTCGCGCACGATCGACGTGGCGGGGAATGCGGGGGTCAACAGCAACAGCGCGCCCAGCAGACCGTAGCCGAACAGCCGGAAGACCTTCTGGGCGGGTGCGCCGCTCAGGTCGACCTGGGCGTCGGATGGCCAGCCCAGCAGGACCAGAGCCGAGAAGGCCATGGCCGCCACGATGACGGATGCGGCGGCACGGTGGCAACGCATCGTGCCGATGAACTCGCGTTGGACGATCGGATGACTTGGCACCGAGCTTTCTCCTTCTTGGCAGTTGGCCGGGTCAACAGCAATCCGGCGAGCCATCCACGGCCTCACGCCGCGTCGGCTTCGCTCCGTGTGACGGTCAAAAAGGCATCCTCCAGATCCGACACGACCACGCGGAACTGGGACACACGGATGCCGGAACTGACCAGCAGGGCGAGCACGTCGCCCAGATCGTCGTCCGACCGATCCGTCTCGAATCGTAAGATCGCTTCGGCTTCGGACGGCACCACGGCCGTCTGGTCGCCCAACGCCTGGGCCAGCGTCTGCGAGGCCTGCTGGAACTGAGCGTGGTTGGGCAACTGGACTTCGATCAACCGTTTCTGACGGACCTGGGTCATGATCTCGTCCATCGTCCCGCTGGCTCGCAAGCGACCGTGAGTCAGAATGGCGACCCGGTCACAGATCCGCGACAATTCGGGCAGGATGTGGCTGGTCACGATCAGCGTCTTGCCCATCGCAGCCAAATGCAATAACAATTCACGCATCTCGATCCGCGCCTGAGGGTCCAAACCATTGGCCGGTTCGTCCAGGATCAGCACCTCGGGGTCGTGCAGCAGCGTGCGAGCGATCCCGATCCGTTGCTGCATGCCGTGGCTGAGCGTTTCGACGAACCGATCGGCCATATAAGTCGAACCGGTCGTCTCCAGCACCTGGTCGATCCGTTGTCGACGCCTTTGCCAGGGGATCTTGAAGGCCGCGCCAAAAAAGTCCAGGTACTCACGGACCCGCATGTTGTCGTAACTTCCGAAGCGGTCGGGCATGTAGCCGACCAGATGCTTGATTTTGCGAGCTTCGCGGACACAATCCACGCCGGCGATCCGTGCCTGGCCAGCGGTTGGTCGCGCCAAGCCAACCAAAATCTTGATCGCAGTCGTTTTGCCCGCTCCGTTGGGACCGATAAACCCCAGGATCTGACCGCGTTGCAGCGTGATCGACAACTGGTCCAAGGCGACGAATTCGCCGTACTTTTTGGTCAACGCTTGTGTTTCGACTACCGTTTCACTCATCGCCAATTCCTTTTGTACCCGCGATCTCCAGTTGGACTCGTTCGATCTCCCAAAGTTGTTCGGCCACGGTGCCTGTCTGGTCCTCGATCCCGCTGACGACAACGCCGATGGTCAATCGGCCTTGGGGCTCCATCGGGGGAAACGCATCGCCGGACAGCGGCACGGCGATCACTCCGATCGGATTTTGTATTCGCGCGAGTTGCTGGATCTGCTGATCCCGAATACAGCGGATTTCGATGTTACGACCGGGGGCCGTCATCTGCAGGGTCAACCGTACTCGGTCCACTTCCAGGGGCAGCACGGCCGCGGGGACCTGGAAGTGCAACCATAGCTCGGAGGCCGATTTCGAGGCGATCCACTGGCCTCGGCGATGGTCATACAAAGGCGATGCCCCCTGGCCGTCGACCATACTGGTGACTCGCAATCCGACGAACGGCGACGGGATGACGACCGAGGTTCCGGGACGTGCCGGCTGGATCTTCAGCGGGATCGCCCATAGAGCGGTGCCGACGAGCTGAGCCGATGCGGGAAACTGGAAGTCCAAATCGAGCGGTTCACCCCAGCCCAATAGTAAAGGGCGAGGAACATGCTGCATGCTGGCGGAACAGGGGCCTAGCATTTTCTCCAAGGCGACTTGGCGCCGCCGTTGTTCGTCGCTCAGCCACCCACTGCCAACGTACCGTCCTGGCGGCAAAACGTCTCCGGGCCCAGCGACCAGCTCCGTGTTGTCCAGACGCACTGCCAAACAAGGCTGACCCGGAAGGGCGATCACGATGTCGGTCAGTGGCAACGGCTGGTCGACCCAGCGAGCGACAAAGCCTTGCTCGGAAAACGTGCCTTGCACGGCCAGCCGCTGATTCAGATCGTCGGACCATTGAAAGTCGGCCGTCCACAGCCCGGTGGTGGGTCGCAGATTGTCCCAGTGCCAGCGGTCCAGGTCCGACCACACCATCCGCCGCATGGTACCGCCCATCGCATTCTCCTTGGGCTGGAACACCCCGCCTCGCAAAGCTCCGCAGACTGGTTGGGTCATCGCCGGGTCGTAGAACGCCAGCAAGCCGCTGGCAAGCACCTGGTCCGCTCCGTCCGAGACTTCCAACAACTGCGCCTGGCCCACCGTCGCCGGGACGGATCGCTGGGCCTGTAATCCCAGCGCTGCCAGCGGGATGGTGGCGACGACCGCCAGCAGCGGCGAGATCCAGGCGAAATGTTCCAGACGCCGTCGCCAGGCCAGTCCGACGCCGGCCAGCAGCAACGCGCCGCAGAATAGGCCTAAGATCGCGCTGACCGACGAGCGGGACGCGATGCGATAGCCGATCCTTTCAAACAAATAGTCGCGGAAGATGCTCGGTTCGCCCAGCGGCGGCTGGTCATTTTGCAAAAGTGCCAGCGAATCCAAGTGCTCGTTCGGCCAGTAGTCGCTCATCCGAGTCGCGTCC
>SKVE01000149.1 GCA_007129635.1 Planctomycetaceae bacterium | reverse complement strand
TTGCCGTACTGCCGTTCTCTACATCCAGCGGCGGCAACCACAACTGTTCATCGATCAGATCGGTCAGCAGCCAACGCCAGAAGTGCGAGTTTTCGTAACCGCCCTGAAACGGTTCGCCGCCAATATATTCCAGGTTCTTGTTCAAGGCGAAGCCGCTGTCCCCGATCACCACCACCTTGCCCTGACCAAAACTTCGCCGAACCGCCAGCGGACGATCTCCTTCGCCATAGATCATGACCTGCCCCTGGTCGTCGCTCCATTCCACAGGCCAGCCCGCAAAGAAGTTGACCCCCAGATCGTGAACGACCTCCTCGGGATGCTCGACGCGCAGATAGATCGCACGGGTCCTCCCCATCGGTTCTGGCTCGAAATCCGTGCTGACCGTGGGAACGGGTGACGGCGGGACGCGAATGCCGAAATCGGCCAGCAGCGATCGGCTGCCGCTGGATTCTTCGGCGCCGACCGTACAGATCAAGATCCCACCGCGTTGGACAAAATCGACCAGCATCCGTCGCTCGCCTGCTGAAAACGTTCGAGATGGTGCGAGTGAGACGTAAACCCCGGCCGCAGCCAAGTGCTCGCGAGTCAACTGAGGCAGATGCAGGGCCAGCAGATCGTTTCGCATCAGGGTCAAAGCCAGGCCCTCGATCCCATCGAACGACCACGGTGCATCACTGTACGCTTCGGCATGCGAGCCGCCCACGTAGGCTAATCGGCTGGCGATCCGATCCTGGTCGTCGACCAACAAGCGGCCATCGGGCACCATCCGAGTCGCCTGTGCGTTGATCGGCTGCCAGACGGCAACACCGATGGCCAAAACCGTAGCGACGATCAACTGGCACCGCGGCTCAGGCCGCATCAGCAAGGCGATGGTCAGCCCGATCGCCAGGAACAATAACAGGATCTGACGTCCCATGGCCTGAGGGCCGGACGTCTCGTCCACCAGGTAAGCCAGCAGCGATCCGGTCAACCAGTACCCACGAAATCCGCCCTCGTTCGTCAGGCCGTGCCCATCGCCGATCACCACCACTCGACCGCGTCCCAGCGACTGTTCGGCCGCCAGCACTAAATCCCCCAACCGCTCGCCCGGTTCCCATCGCTGGACCCCCGTGAACAGGGAATCGCTGCCCGGATCGCTCCAACCCCAGCGTCCGATGAGCAGCGGACGCGCCGGCCAGCGGATCTCCAGCGAGGATCCGATCCCGGTAAAAAAATGGTTGGTTCGACGGTTGATGTTGGCGGTTGTCGGATGCGCTGTGGCTTGCAAAGCATGCTGCCATCCGGAAGTCATGGGCACGACCACATCGCGACGTACTGAAATCGCCGTACCGGCAAGGACTTCGTTGTGTTCACTGACCGCATCGCCCTGACGAAGATGAGGCTCGGCGACCACCAGCAACCTGCCACCACGCCGGACGTACGCCAGGATCTGTTCCCTGCATGCTGCCGGCAACTCGTTGGTAGGATGCAGCAACACAACCGCGTCCGCGATGGATAACTCCTCTTCGTCCCATTGCTGGACGACTCGCAGTTCGCCCCCCAGACTTTGAACCAACTTGGGCAACATGCCGAACATGCCTGCGGACTGGCGACCGTAGCGATCGTGGACCGGCTGTCGCCAATCGACTCGCCCCTGCCCATTGGCCAGGATGACCTTGCCTGCCAGATCGGTCCGCCCCCATGACAAATCGCTGACCAAGGTCATCCCGACGGCAAAGACCAGCAGCAGGACGACGCCGCGTGTTCCGCGTAACCAGGTAGCGATGCGAGGACAGCAGGCAACACTGTCGGTTGCATGCCCATCGATCGTGTCGAGGATCGGCCAACGTGACCAGCGAAACAGCAGGCCCAGTAGCGATGATTGCACGATGGCGGCCAGTAAAGGCATGTTCCATGGTAACAGCGTGTTGACAGCCGCCGACCAGGACCAGGGCGGCGGTGTGTACGGATGCTCGTAGGCACGTTCGGCAACTTCCGGTAACGCGGCGATCAGATCTGGGCTGCGGGCCAGTAGATACAGGTAACCTAGGTGCACCCCAGCGACCAGAACCAACGCCAAGACGGCTCGACCAGGCCGCGACCCCAAAGCTGTCCTCAGCCAGATCGCGTAGAGAATCACCAGCAGAACCAACAGCTCGACCGCACCGAACGAACCGCCGATCGCTAGTTTGGTACCAGACAACCGTTCGGCGACATCGCCCATCCATAACCCGCATTGTTCTGTCAGACGCCAGACGACTGCGTTGCTTCGGCCAACGATCGATAGGATTCCCCACAGAAGGATGCCCAGTGTAAGGCCGCCTAGCATCGAACGCGCCGCGCCGCGATGCGCATCGGCCAAACATGCAGCCAGCGCGGCGACCAGCAGTATCTCGTGACGAGCATCCGTCCAGCCAGTGTGCGGAAGGATCAGTAGCACCACCGGCAGCCCCCAAGGCCAGGAAGGCCTCGGCAGACCCGTCATCCGACCGATGCCCGCCAACAGCACGGCGGTGCCCAGCAACAGCCAAGTCCCAACGATCCGTAACGGTTCGGCCATCAGCCCGGTCGATCCGGACGCCCAGCAGGCTGCCAATACCAGAACCGACGCAACCGCTGCTTCAGAAACTCGCACTCGGCCGAATGCTTGACGGTTCGCGTTGTCTCTTTCCATGGGCAGAATTTCCGGCAGGCGGGGGTTTCGTCTTTTCTTCGACGAGCTACCCGGCTGGAATTCAGCGGAAAGAAGGGAAGATCAAAAGAAATCGGGCCTCACAAGGAGGCCCGATGTGTGAAGCTGGAAGTTTGGCTTGAGACAGTAGCATCGCGTTCGAAAAACGCGATCGCTCGAAAACTCAGCTTGCTCACGCTTTCGGCCGGTCTCTGGGCAAGACCCGGCTTACTTCTGAAAGGCACCCTCGCCCTTCTGGATCGGGGCCATCATGACCCTATGCACCACCGGGGCACTGGTCGTCACCGGGGCACTGGTCGTGACCGGCGCACTGGTCGTAACTGGGGCGCAGGTGGTCGCGGGGCGAACCATCACCCGACGCACGTGGACTCGCGGCGCGCTGGTCGTGACCGGCGCACAGGTCGTCATGGGCGCGCTGGTCGTGACCGGCGCACAGGTTGTCATGGGCGCGCTGGTCGTGACCGGCGCACAGGTGGTCATGGGCGGTGCCCAATGCCGATGCCGGTGCACCCGTACTCGCGGGGCACTGGTGGTGACGGGTCCGCTAGTGGTCACCGGGGCCCACGTCATCATCGGTGCACTGGTCGTCACTGGTGCACTGGTCGTCACCGGTGCACTGGTGGTCACGGCATGGCCATGACCGGCAAAGGCATCCTGCGGAGCGGCGGCCACCAAAAACAGACCGGCCACGGCCAGGATGGCAATACCAAGAATCGTTCCCCTGATCATAGTCTTTCTTCCCTCCTCAACTGGTGTAGTGATACAAATCCCCTGAATCATCGGTGCAATCGCGCCTAGATTGCCCGTATCTCCCCATTATACTGCAAGCAAATTGCAACTCAAGCGTTAATCTGCAAAGAATGGGGCAATAATTACGGCCCTGGTCCCGCCGCGCCGGATGTCCTTCGAACGCGGGTTAACAATCGCGAAATGCTGCAGTTTGACGCCGATCCAAGCTTATTTTCGGTCGCTCGGCGACCGCCCTGAACGTTAGCTTTCTGTTCGTGGCAACGTCGGCCGCGGGGCGCGCTGGATATACGTTCGCCGCATTAGATGACCGGTTTTGCCGGTTTTTGCGCTAATGCCATTAGCGACGGTTAGCCGATGTAAGCTGCTGAGTCAGCTAGATGCACCAACTGTCACCATCCCGGGGGGAATTGTGATGATTCGTCGAGCCGTTTTGGCGTTATTGGCCGTTTCCGTCCTTTCGTTCTGTTTGCAGGCCACGCCAGCCTCGGCGGACCAGCAGCGTGCTTTTGGCCGAGTCTGGGGCGGGGCGTACGGGAACCGGGACTGGGAACGATTTTACCATTATCCCTACGTGTTTTACCCGCAAAACTTCTGGGGTAACGAGTACTATCGCAGCAGCGAGGACTTGTACTACCGATATCCGCAGGAAATGCGGATCCCGGTCTACAACCAGCAATGGCATAACTACTACCCAGCCGGACGTCGCTGGCACTCGGGGCACCACTTCATGTTGGACGTGTTTTGATCGCCGGGTGATTTCCCATGAAGGGCGGCTTGCCATGGCGGGAAAAGGAGGAAGCCCGGCTTCGATAACGAAACCGGGCTCCCCGGGATGCGGCCGCGGTGAAGAGGAGTACACCGGGCCGCAGGGCTGGAGTTTTCTGGCTCAGACGCCTGGCCTGAGCATCACCGATCAGGCTTGTCGTAACACGACGAAGCGCGATCCCTGAGCTGTTCGGATCAGCAGCAGAATGCCTTCCTGCAACGAAGCGTCTTCCAGGACTTTTTCGGCCGACGCCAGATCCTTCACCGGCTGGCGATTGATCTGCGTGATGACCATGCCGCCATCCAATCCAGCGCGATCGGCGACGCTGCCTTGCTGGACCCCCATGATCACGACTCCTTCCACGTCCTGCAGTCCCAGTTGCTGAGCTACTTCCGGTTCCAGCGAGCCGAGTTCCAGGCCCAGCTCGTCGAATTGCGAACCCTCTGCAGGTCGATCCTGAGGCGCCTCGCGTTGGGCAAGACCGTAGTCATCAGGTTGCGATTCGGGGGTGAAGGCCAGCTCCTGCATCTTTCCGTTCCGCTTGATCGTCAGGGCATGCGGCTTGCCAAGTTCGGCTTGCTCCACCAGCGCGATCAGCTCTTGCGAACTGGACACCCGAATTCCGGCGATTTCCAGGATGACATCGCCCGACTGGACGCCCGCCTTGGCTGCTGGTGTGTCTGGCAGCACCTCGGACACGACCACGCCTTGACGAGGGCGCACCTGGAACTGATCGGCCAACTCCTGGGTCACCGGTTGGATGACCACGCCCAGGTACGCACGTCGAACGACCCCGTCTGTCGCAAGTTGCTGAGCAACCCACCTGGCTCGATTCACAGGCACTGCGAATCCGATACCTTCGTTACCTCCGCTGCGAGTTGAGATGGCCGTGTTGATCCCAATCACCTCGCCATCCAGATTCACCAACGGTCCTCCGCTGTTGCCCGGATTGATCGCCGCATCGGTTTGCAGGAAGCTTTCCCGCTGGGCGATGCCCAGCCCGCGATGCTTGGCACTGATGATGCCCGCCGTCACGGTGCTCTCCAAACCGAAGGGCTGTCCCAATGCCAGCACCCAATCCCCGATCGCCATGGCATCACTATTACCCAGGCGAGCGGCGACCAGATCGTCCGCTCCGTCAATCTTCAATACGGCGATATCTGTCCTCGGGTCTGTCCAAACTTCGCTGGCGGTGTACTCACGACCATCGTGCAATCGGACGTTGACCGAACCGCTTCCCGCAACGACATGGTTGTTGGTCATGATCAGCCCCGCTTCATCGAAGATGACTCCGGACCCCAACCCGCTGCGGCGCGGCATCTGCTGGCCGGGCGGCATCTCGAATCGGTGGCCCTCTCCGAACGGCATGTCACGGAAGAATTCTTCGAAGGGCGTTCCCTCGAATGGATTCTGTCCCGGGGGAAGTGGGCTTCGTCCCCGCGGTGTGGGGGATGGCCGCCGCTCGCTTGGCGCCTGGACTGCGGCCGCGGTGGTTTCGATGGCGACCACCGATGGCAAGACCTGTTCGCTGGCCACGCGGAACGCCGTCGAAAGGTCACGAGCAGAACTGAGTGCTCGCTCCGCCTGCTCGGGCGTCACCGGCGGAATCTCCGTAGGAGCGTACCGAATCGGCGTCACCACGCCGCCTGGAAACAAGGGGCTGGACCCGCTGGTCACCGCATTGATCCCAATGGCAGTGACAAGCGCCACCAAGGTAGCGACCAAAAACGTTTGACGATTCAAAATCCTCATCGACATCATCTGTCCTCCTTTGCTGTTGCTCGATTGATTTCGTTCTCCGACTTGGAGACTGTAGCAATGCTCGTCTGACTCTCCCGTTCAAGCACTTCCCGTGCCGAAACATTGAATGTTTTTTCGTGGCACAGAATTCGCACATCTTATTACGAGTGCAAAAAGAAAAACGGCTCGGAGCGTAGCCGTCGGGATTTCTCAGGAAAAAGCATGTTTGGCGGGATCGCTAATTCCCCAGCAGGGTCGAGCATTGATTGGTTTTCAGGTAAAATGTGTGTTCAGACGATTCGAACGACCGCAAGTCTCAGGCATTTGAAGAGACAAGTTTGGGTCACATTTCCCCAGTGTGGCGAAATGCCCCAGCACGCCGAGAGACCTCGCGGTCACAGGAGACAGCCCAGATGAAATTGGCCGCCAAACTGATGCTGGTGTTCTTTGCCATTGTGGTGCTGCTGGCGGGAGTCGCCGGTTACTTCGCCGTCTGGCAAGGGTTTACGCGTCTCGAGCGTCAGCACGTCGTGCGGGCGGAAGAGATCGCCCGCCAGTTGCGATTGCAGTTACAGGCAAGTGGGACAAGTCGAGTGCCGGACATGTTTGTGCGAGTCCTGCAACAGAACGGCAATCAGTGGGAGCAACTTCGAGTCCGTTGGGTCTGGCTGGACGATAATGAGGCCGAACCGTACCGGCCTCTTGTTCCCGTCGACCGGCTGGTGCGAGTGTGGGACGGTAGTATCGAGACGATTACGGTCCGCGATCCCTCGGGTGTTCGGCACCTGCTGACCTACTGTCCGATCCGGCTGGAAAGTGGTCGTCTGGGCGGACTCGAACTGGCCGAATCGCTTCAGTCATTGGATGATCAAGCGCACACGACCCTGATCGCCGGCCTGGCGTCGATCGGTGCGATGTCGATCGCCGGGGTTCTGGTGTGCTGGTTGGTCGGGGTACGCTGGGTGGGGCGCCCGTTGGATCAATTGATCGCCAAGACCCATCGTGTTGGACAGGGCGATTTCTCGGCTCCTTTGGATCTGAAAAGCCGCGACGAACTGGGCCAGTTAGCCGTGGCCCTGAATGAGATGTGCTCCCAGTTGGACGACCAGCAGCAACAGATCGGCGTCGAGACGTCCGAGCGACTGGCCGCGATGGAACAATTGCGGCACGCCGATCGACTGAAAACGGTTGGCCGATTGGCCGCAGGCATCGCACACGAACTGGGCACGCCGCTGAATGTGGTCTCGGGGCGAGCCGGTTTGATCGCCAGTGGCAAGTTGTCCGAGCAGGAGATCCAGCAGAGTGCTCGGACGATCAAGGCCGAAGCCGATCGGATCACGGGGATTATTCGTCAACTTCTCGATTTCGCTCGCCGCCGTTCCCCGCAACGCACCCAGATCGATCTGCGCGAGGTCGCGCGGCAGACGACCCAATTGCTCGAACCGCTGGCAACAAAGCGTGGGGTCCATCTGATCGTCGAAGACAACGGGCACCCGGTGATGGCCTGTGCCGATTTTGCACAGATCCAGCAGGTGGTCACCAACCTGGTGATGAACGCCATCCAAGCGATGGACCATGGCGGTAACGTCTGCGTGCGGATGGGCACCCAAGCGACGGCGGAAGACTCCGGCAAAGTTCCGACCACGTGCGTTTTCCTGAGCGTCGAGGACCAAGGGGCGGGGATCGCTTCGGAAGACCAGGAGCATATCTTCGAGCCGTTTTTTACGACCAAACAGGTCGGCGAGGGGACAGGCTTGGGGCTGTCAATCGCCGAGGGCATCGTTCGTGAACACGGTGGCTGGATGGAGGTACAAAGCCGGGTGGGCGAAGGTAGCCGGTTTACTGTGTTGCTTCCCGAACAGACGGGTTGACCGAAGAACGGCCCTTGATGGGCACTTCGGACACTGATGAACAACGAAGGAGTAGCGAAGGATGCGTGGCAACGTCCTGATCGTCGATGACGAACGGAACATGTGTGAACTGATCCAGACCGATTTGCGGCTGCGCGACTTTTCGGCGACGTGGTGCACGTCGGCTGACGAGGCCTGGCAAAGGTTGAGTGAGGATGATTTCGACGTGGTGTTGACCGACGTGCGGATGCCGGGCACCAGCGGTTTGCAGTTGTGCGAACAGATCGTCGGCAGCCGGCCCGGACTACCGGTGGTCGTGATGACGGCCTTCGGCAGCCTGGAGACAGCGGTCGCCGCGATTCGTGTGGGTGCCTACGATTTTGTGACCAAGCCGATCGAGATGGATCTGCTGGCGATCGGCTTGGATCGCGCGGTCAAGCACTATCGTCTGCAAGAGCAGGTCAAGCGGCTCAGCCAGGCCGTTCAGCGTCAGGACGGGTTCGGGGCAATGATCGGCGAAAGCCCGCCGATGCGGCGTCTGTTCGATCAGTTGGTCCGAGTTGCGGATGCCGAGGCTGCGGTGATGATCACGGGCGAAAGCGGGACCGGCAAGGAACTGGTGGCACGCGCCATCCACGACCAGAGCCGTCGCGCCCGCGGCCCGTTCGTCGCGGTCAACTGCGCGGCGTTGCCCGACACGTTGCTGGAGAGCGAACTGTTTGGGCACGCTCGCGGTGCCTTCACGGACGCTCGCGCCGATCGGAAGGGACTGATCCTGCAAGCCCAAGGCGGCACGCTGTTGCTGGACGAGATCGGCGAGATGCCGATCGCCATGCAGGCGAAACTGCTGCGAGCTCTGGAAGAGAACCGGCTGCGCCCGGTCGGTGGCGATCGCGAGGTGCCTTTCGACGTGCGGATGCTGTCCGCGACCAACCGCGACTTGGAAGCGGCGGTCGAAGAGAATCGGTTTCGTGAGGATCTGTACTTCCGCATCAACGTGATCCAGTTGACGATCCCCCCGCTGCGCGCTCGCGGAACCGACGTGTTGGTGCTGGCGAAGACATTCGTAGAAACCTTTGCCAAACGATCGAGTAGACCGGTGACCGGAATCTCGCATCATGCAGCAGAACGGCTGCTGGCCTACTCGTGGCCAGGCAATGTCCGCGAATTGCGCAATGTGATCGAACGGGCGGTAGCGCTGACCCAGCACGAAAAGCTGATGGTCGACGACCTGCCGGAACGAGTCCGCGAGTACCGAGCTTCGCAAGTCTTCATCGGCGGTGACGACCCGACCGAACTGGTACCCCTGGAACAGGTCGAACAACGCTACATCCAGCATGTCCTGCAAGCGGTGGGCGGCAACCGAACCAACGCCGCCCGCGTGCTGGGACTTGATCGCAAAACCCTATATCGCAAACTGAAGCAGTTCGAGAGCGACGCCCCTTAGGCCCAGCCAATGGGGGCCGAGTCGACGGATTCGTCGCGAAGCCCTGGGCACGATAGGTGCCATCCATCTATTTGGCAGCAAAGCATGATAGGTGCCATCCATCTATTTGGCAGGGATGCGGGTACCGTTCAATCCGCCGTTGCTTCAATCAGGGGCGATTTGCACTGCTCGCAAGGTGAAGATGAGGGCAATTCGCTTACATCGGCCACCAGATTTCCTTAGACCCTGTCTGGCTCATCGG
>SKVE01000951.1 GCA_007129635.1 Planctomycetaceae bacterium | reverse complement strand
CGAGGCGGGGTCGGACCGTGAACCACTGTTCCTGAACCATCTGGAGCAATGGCAGGTGGGCGAGCAATGGATTCAGCGACGGTTGAGTGAAATGGAACGCGACCAACTGATCGGCAGATTGCGTCGTGGCGGGCAACTGCCAGCGGGGCGTTTGGGCGAAAATATTCTGCAGCGCATCGTCAGCGAAGCGGAACCTGTGGTCGACGCCGCTGGACGAATCGGCGTGGACAGCGCCGCGCCCAGCCTGCCGGTGCATGTGAAAATCGACGACTTCGTGGTCGTCGGGCGGATCGAAGGCGTTTCGTCTGCGGGGCTGCGTCGAGCCACCTATTCGAAAATGAAAGTCTCGCGGACCCTGCGGCTCTGGTTGGATCATTTACTGGTCGCCGCCTCGTTGCAGCAAGCCGCCGGAGATACGCGTATCGTGGGACGCCTTGGCAAGTGCACAATGATCGGATTCAGGCCGATCGCCCCCGATGCCGCGCTCGAACATTTGACGCACCTGTTGCAATGGTACCTAGCGGCTGTTCGCGTTCCATTGCCATTGTTTCCTGCCCCCGTCGACCGGGCCATCGAACAACTGCACCAAGGCAAGTTCGCCGGTAACGATGATCGACTCGATGATGGGTTCCTACGCGAAGCAGAAGATACTTTCCAACGCAGCTACCTGGGAATCCCCGATGCGGAAAAAGCCTCGGTTCGCGTGGCGTTCGCCGGACGCGAGCCGTTTCGGATGACGTGCCGGGAAGTTCCCGGACTGGAAAAACACGGTCAAGAAGTTCCAGAACAGGAGGAGCCCGGCGAAAAGAACCTGTTTCTGTACCTGGTCAACTCGATCTGCCGACCGATGCTGCCGTATATCGTTCATCAGGAGCAAGGGCCTTCACGTGGACGCGATGTCTGAAAGGTGATTCAGGATGGGTACCAAGCGGTCCTTCGATCCGCTGCAGATGACGTTAGCGGGCGCGCACAGCATCGCGGCTAGTGCGGGGACGGGCAAGACGTACACCATCACGACGCTTTATCTGCGTTATCTGCTGGAAACGGAATGCCGAGTCGAAGATATCCTGGTAACAACCTTTACGGAAGCGGCCACTGCCGAATTGAAGGAACGTTTGCGCAGCCGCGTTCGGGAAGCGCTGGACCTGCTGCAATCAGCCGAGACGATCCACGAGGGCCAAGAGCAGGTGACGCAGAAACGGGCAGACCAGACCGTGTTTCATCTGCTCCGAGACGCCGGAGCCTGGGAAACCGAGCGCCGACCGGATATCCAGGACCGTTTGCAAAACGCTCTGCTGAACTTCGATCACGCGCCCGTCTTTACGATCCATGGTTTCTGCCATCGAGTCTTACAGGAACTGGTGTTCGAGACGTCCAGCCGGTTCGATATCGAATTGGTCACCTCCCAAGACACGCTGGTCGAAGACGCCGCCGCTGACCTTGCCGCACAACTGTGGACGACCGACGATTCGGAGGTCGCTGACTGGGTGACGTTGGACGAGACGCTCTGGAACCAGATGCGTTCGGTCGCCGCGCTGGCCCTGGAGAACCCGGATTTTCCGATCCGTCCCGATCATTCTGAATGGGAAAGCTTGCTGCAGTCGACACTGCTTGATCAGTTCAGCGAACAAGTCCGGACCTTGGCAGACGATTGGCGTTGTCATCGAGCGGAAGTCGCGCAGTTGCTGCTCTCCGCGCGCCAGAACGATTGGCTGAATCGAAACACGCACGGCAGAGAAGGCCAACTGGAGCAATCGATGGATTTTGTCGACCGATTGATCGTCCGGGCTTCCCCCGATGCGTTCACGATCGGCAAAGACGGCCGCCCGGAAGCGGTTCAACGGCGGCTGACGCAATCCGAGCTGGCAAAAGGGACAAAAAAGGAACACAAAGCCAATAAGCCATGCCACCATGTGTTCCAGCAACTGGACAAACTCGTGGAACAAGCGGTTCAGATCCACCAACATCGAACGAAGATCATCACGTGCCTGCTCTCACATTTGGCTTACACCACGCGGGATCAGGCCGTGCGGCGCAAGCAGCAGCGAGGCATCATGTCGTTCAGCGATCTGTTGAACCAGGTGGATCGCGCCCTACAAGCCTCGCAGGGTCCACGGCTGTTGAAGCGGCTGCGCGACCGTTATCGCGTGGCAATGGTGGATGAATTTCAGGACACCGATCCGGTGCAGTACCGGATCTTCCGACGCGTTTTCCAAGTCCCGCACGATGCGGCCGATGCGTCGTTCCGGTCGTTCATCATGATCGGCGACCCGAAGCAGTCGATCTATCGGTTCCGCGGCGCGGACATCCACAGCTATCTGCAGGCCACGGATGAAACGCCAACGCAGCACTGTCACACGCTCGATACCAACTGGCGATCGGATAAACCGCTGGTGGACGGAGTTCAAGCGGTTTTCGCCTCCCGCGAGAATCCGTTCCTGTACACCAGCATCCCGTTACCGGACGTCGAAGCCCATCACGAGCGTCGTTTTTCCCAGCGCGGGGCGTTAGAGATTTGTCTGGTTCCACGCCATCCTGGCGCCGACGAGAACAAAGCGCCGGGGCGCGACCAGGCGCTGCGGCATGTCGTCCATCGAGTCGCCGCTGAGATCGTGGCACAGCAAGACAGCCGACAGACGCTTTCCAACGCCGACGGCCAGACGCGACCGCTGGTGCCGGGCGATATCGCCGTCTTGTGCCGTACCGGCAAGCAATTGCGAATGCTGCAGACGGAACTGGCCGAGCGAAATGTGCCGGCCGTTTTGCAGACGGACGAGTCCGTTTTCGACACGGCCGAGGCCGAGGCCACGATGCACGCGCTGCGGGCCTTGATCCAGCCCGGCAACCTGACGGTGCAGTTCAACGCCTTGGCGTCGCCCTTGTTCGGGCAAGATGCCGACCAACTGGAATCGTTGCGACACAACGAACAGCGGTTATCGCAGTGGAGCGAGCGGTTTTTCGAGTGGCATCACTTGTGCGGGGCTCGCGGTTTTATCGTCGCCTGGCGTCGTCTGTTGGACCAGATGGACGTGGTGACCAGGCTGACGGGACGCATCACCGGCGAACGCCAGGTGACCAATTACCTGCATCTGGGCGAGTTGCTGCATCGTCAAGCGGTCACCATGCATGCGGGCCCGGACCAGTTGCTGCGATGGCTGGAAGGCTGTATCGCAGATCCTCGCCTGCGATCGGACGACGAGACGCAGCTTCGATTGGAAACCGACGCCGCCGCCGTCCAGCTTTGCACCATCCACCGCTCGAAAGGCCTGGAATATCCCGTCGTGTACTACCCGACTCTATGGCATACGTACGGCGGAGGCGACGCGGCGTGGGTGATCGCTCGGCTGGACGATGACGGTCGGCCGCTGGACGTTCCCGAGATCGATGTGGGTTCCGATCGCTTGGAGGCTCGCCTCCAACAGGATCGTGAAGAAACCCGGGCCGAGGATCGTCGCCTGCTGTACGTCGCATTGACGCGTGCCAGGCACCAGTGCCGTATCTTTTGGACCGCAGTACGAGATGCGTCGGATTCGGCACTGGGGCAACTGATGTTTGACGAACTGAAAGGAAACGAGTCCGACAAAGAACTGGACCGACGATTGCGCCAGTGGGTGGAATCCTTGCCTGCCACCGGTATCGAGTATCGCGGTCTGGATACGATGGCAACCTTTGTGGATCCCGGCCGGTATCACCCACCGAAGACCTCGACCACCGTACTCGACTGCCGCCGCGTGACACGGACCGAATTGCCCCGATTGGTCCGGACCAGCTTCAGCGCCCTGGCCCGTCATGTCGATCTGGCCGACGATCTGGAGATCCCGGACCGGGACGTTCTGTCCCGAGACGATACCAGCGAACTCGATGATCCGATCTTGGATCGCCAACGCGTCCCACTGGCCGAGATGCCGGGCGGGGTGAATGTCGGGAACCTTGTCCACGATGTGTTCGAAAAGGTCATTCGGGACGGCCGCCGCCACGGCCCCGATCGTCTGTCGGCAGCGGAGTTGGTCCAAGAGCACTTGCAGGCAGACCTGGACCGTTACAACTTGGACCCTGCGTGGATCGAGCCGCTGGCCGCCGAGCTGACGAAATGCCTGACCGGCTGCATCGCCCAGGTGGACCCGGCATACTGCATGTTCGATCTTCCGCTGGAGGATGCCGCGTGCGAGCTGCATTTCCTGCTGCCCGTGGCGGATCATGATCGACAAATGGACGCCCGCTCGCTGGGCTCGGCTTTCGATAAGGCAACGGACGATTTGATTCGCAGCTACGCAGCTCGCGTGGGTCGAGTTCCCCCTTCACGATTGCGAGGCTTTCTGGAAGGCTACATTGACTTGGTCTTCCGATACCAGGGCCGTTGGTTCCTGCTGGATTACAAAACCAACCAGTTGGGTCCCCTGACGACGGACTATGGGCCGTCGCGATTGGAAGAGACCATGTTTCGCCACGACTATTTGCTGCAATACCACCTCTACGCGGTCGCCCTGGACCGGTTCCTCAGCCAGCGGGTCAGCGGCTACCGGTATGAACGCGATTTTGGTGGCGTGATCTATTTGTTTGTGCGCGGGTTCGATGCAGGTCGATCACCGACCCAAGGCGTGTACTTCCATCGGCCGCAGCAGACGGTCATCCGGGCGATCGCGTCTGTCCTGGACGGGGAGGAGATCCAGTGACGGTGAATCTCGAACGATTGACCTCCGACGGTGTCCTGGGTCCATTGCAAATGGCCTTCGCCAAGATGATCGGACGTATCGACCCATCGGCCCGCGACACCGTTCTGCTGGCGGCCGCATTGGTCAGCGAACAATTGACGCGAGGGCACATCTGCCTGGACCTAGCACAAGCCGATCAGATCGTTTTCGGGTTCGGCAACGATCGCGATCAAGCGATCCGCTATGACCGCTGGCCAGCGATCGATCGGTGGCTGAAGGATCTGGCCGCCAGTCCGTCGGTGCTGGTCCGGGAGAGCCGCGACGACGCACAGCACATCGACCGCCCTCTGGTCCTGGAGAAAACCGGCAGGAAATTGTACTTGGCTCGCTACTGGTACTACCAGCAGCAATTGGCACACAGCATCCTCCAACGCATCGCGATGCCGTCGCTGGAGATGGACGAAAACAGCTTGCGGTCCGACATCGCCCGCCTATTCCCCGACCGCCACGCGCCGGGTGATGCGGGCCAATGCCTGGCGGCTGCCAGCACCATCGACCAACGGTTCGGCATCATCACGGGCGGGCCGGGGACGGGGAAGACCACGACCGTCGCTAAACTGTTGGCGCTGCGCATCATGCAACAGCCGAACGTTCCAGACGATGGTGAACTGCGAGTGCTATTGATGGCTCCTACAGGCAAGGCCGCACAACGGTTGAACGAATCGCTTGGGCGAGTCGCCAACGCGTTGGATATCGACGAATCGGTGCGAAAGCAATTGTTGGGGATCCAGGCCGGTACGATCCATCGAATCCTGCGCTGGACGCCTCTGCCGCCGGAGCTGGGCGGACCGTTCAGCCATGGCAGCGACTATCCTGTCGAGGCGGATGTGGTTTTGGTCGATGAAGCCTCGATGGTGGACATCGGCCTGATGAGCCATCTGTTTAGCGCCGTACCGATGCAGGCTCAGTTGATCCTGATGGGCGACCGGGACCAACTGGCTTCCGTCGAAGCGGGCAGCATCTTGGGCGATCTGTGCGGGGATCTGGCGGACGCAGCGACGAGCCGCCTTAGCGCCCGGCGTCGCCAGGCGATCGCCGGCCGTACGGGGATCGAACCGGATACGGGCACCGCGTCGCGACATGCACTGGCCGATCACATCATGCCCCTGCGTCACAGCCATCGATTCGATCCGTCCAGCAGCCTGGGACGAATGGCGGCAGCCGTCCGCGCGGGGGATGCAGAAGGGGTAATTGCGGAATTGCATCAGCAGGAACCGTCCGACGGCCCTATCGTCTGGATCCAGCCGGAAAAGCCTTCCGCCACGCTGGCCCATATCGCCGAGTTGGCGACCGAAGAGTACACGGCCTATCTGAAAGACCTTGCCCAATGCCCTGAGGGGCGACCGTCCGTCTTGCAATCCTTGCTGCGATTTCGTGTCCTGTGTGCTCATCGCGAGGGATTGTGGGGCGAAGTGAATCTGAACCGCGTGATCGCCGAGCGTCTCGATCGTCTGGGTTTGATTCGTCTGCGGCGGCATGCTTATCTGGGGCAACCCGTGATGGTCACGCGAAACGACTACCGCCAGGAACTGTTCAACGGCGACGTGGGCGTCGTCGTGCGAGATCCCGGCGGCGAGGAATTGGCCGTGATGTTCGAATCGGCAGCCCATCCAGCCGGTTGCCGTCGAGTGCCCGCGGCGCTGGTGCCGGAGACCCGACCGTGTTACGCGCTGACGATCCATAAATCGCAGGGCTCGGAGTTCCATCACGTCATGGTCGTCCTGCCTCATCGCCCCTCACCGATCCTGACTCGCGAACTGCTGTACACCGGCATCACCCGAGTCGCCGACTGGCGCGATCCCGCAACGCACACCCGGCATCCCGGCAAGCTCTACTTGGTCACCAGCGAACCCGTGCTCCGCGAAACCATCCACGGCCGCATCCGACGCTCCAGCGGTCTAAAAGACGCCATCCAAGCGAGCACCAGCGGTTGAATCCACTCGTCTATTCCAGATGGGCCTTCATCGACGCGGCGCTTGGAAACCGTTTCTTGGGATTCGCGTTTAAGGCTCGGTCAAACGCGCGAGCGACCGATTCGGGAACCCGAGCATCTCGGCGGCGGATCGGGATCGGTTCTGAATCCAGAATTCCCGACAGCGGCTCGTCGCCGATGCGATCGCGTGGGAACTGGCCGGTCAGTAGGTAGTAGAATACGGCGGCCAGGCTCCAGAGATCGCTCTGTGGCCGCACATCGCGGAAATCGATCACTCGCTCGCGGGGCAGGAAGTGGAAGTTGTCCGAGTCCCGTGCGGTCGCCGTCATCCCCAGGCACCCGGCTTGATCCAGGATCCGAGCGAGCCCGCAATCTGCCAGCTTCGCGATCTGCTTGCCTTGTTCGATGTGCAGTAAGACGTTCTCCGGCTTGATGTTCCCGTGCACCATCTGTTGACGATGGGTGTAATCCAGCGCGTCCAAACACGGAAGCATCCACTCTCGAACAGCACCGAAGGCCAACGGGCCTCCCTGATCGGCAAGCCACTGCTTCAGGTTACCGCCATCACAGTACTCCTGGACAAAGTAAAACGCCTGGCCAGCTTCTCCAGATTCCAGCAACCCGACCAGGTTCGGATGCCGGAGTGTCAGAACCGATTCCATCGCTGTCTGGACGCATCGACGTTGTGCTTGCCCGATCTCGATGGCTGGTTTCACGATCTTCAGCGCCACCATTCGTTGATTCTCACGGTACTGTGCCTTGAATACCGTCCCCAACACGCCTTTCTCCAGAGGAGCCAGCACCTTCAGTTGATCCAGGATTCGCGGACTTGCCGTCGGCTCGGGCAGGCACGGGGGCTCCGCACATTCTGGCTCACGCGGACACGAACTGGCCGCCACTCCTTCGACTTGCAGTAGTAGAATCGTCTGACCAGCAGTGATCTGGTCGCCGTGCCGTAGATCGACTTCCGGAACCTGCTCTTCGACCTTTCTCTGGTCCACCTCAGCCGTCGATCGTCCACCGTACTTCACGCCGTTGACGTAGGTTCCGTTCTGGCTATCCAAATCGCGAAGCCTGGCGTGGGGCGGCACCAGCTCTAACAAGAAATGGTGCCTCGAGATTTGGCGGTCACCCAAGATCCGAATATGGCAGTCCGTCCCGCGGCCGACCAGCATGGTGTTGTGCTGTTGAGTCGAGAAGGATTGACCTTTCAGCGGACCAGCGAGCACCTTCAAGATCACCCGAGCCGTCGGTTTCTCACGCGGCACCACCGACTGGTCGCCGGGATCCCAAGGCCGTTCCGGCGCTGCGCGCCGTACGAGTCCCGCTCGTCCCGACGGATCGCTGACCAATTCGTTCAGCGGCGGCGTGTGGTCCAGACTCTCACAGGCAAAGCAGAACAGTTTGGTCGCCAACGTCCGAACGGCGGGCTCCGGCGAGTTCATCAGGTCGCGGTACAGGGAGGATTGCTCGCGGTCCAGAAAATCCTCGGCGCGGAACAGCAGTTTGTCGTAGTGCGACTGCTCGACGTACCGGCTCCACAAAGATGGATCGGCCGCCAGGGCCCGCAGGGCGACGTAGATCACCAGCGCGGAGAAGTTGTCCAAGCTGGTCGTCAGCAACGTGGACTCGTTCCGTTGCGGATGCTGATACGCCCGAACGCCAAGTTCCAAGTTGCGTCGACCGACCAGTGCCGGCACGCACATGCCGTCGTAATCGACCAGCTTCAATCGCCCGGCCGGCGTCACCAGAACGTTGGCATGCTGCAAGTCGCCATGAGCGATCTCGGCAGCGCTCAGTTCCCTGGTCAGCTTCCACCAATGCCGCGCGGCCTTGGCCAAAGAAGTCCCTTTTCTTTTGCGGCACTTGCTCTGCACCCAAGTCCACAACGTCATGCCGTCGACCCAATCCATCACCACCAGCGGATACCACTTCCCGTCACTCGCCGAACGGATAGCAGCTTCTCGGTATTCGAAATCCACCAGACAAGCCAGCGCTCGAGTATGCAGGTGCGCGCTGATCAGTTCGTAGTGGTCCCGGCGTTTCGGGGACTCGGAAATGAACGCCCGCAAAGCCCAACAACGACCGTCATGGTCCACCGCTTTGTACACGACCGCAAACGCTCCCGACCAAACCCGCGGTTGATTCAGCGCGTTACGCTCGATCCGGCAACCCTGCAAATGCGGATCGCGGAAGGCGATCTGTGGCTGCTGAACCACCGTGTGAAAGTCGGAAGGTAAAGGCCAAGGCATTGCAGTGAATCGGCTCCTTGCGGAAAACCCCCGAATCTTTTCCCATGAACACCCCAGACGCTCATAGTTGCATCCCCGCCAGAAAGATGCAAGCCCCAAGCCGCACTCGATCACCTTGTCTGCATCGATTGGGGCAGCTACACTGAAGAAGTGGGCACCAGGCTTGAACGCCCAGTTCTCCCACCGCGCACTGCTTGATTGGACGGGGTTGTGAAGATGACAGCGGAAAACTTTGAGCGAGTGTTGACAGGTCTGACGCAAAGCACCCCTTTCCGGCTATTCACTATAGAATTGCACGGGGGTAAACGGTTCGAAGTCGATCACCCGGGTGCCTTGGTCCATCGGGACGGAGTCGCCGTCTTCCTAGCGCCTGGCGGGATCCCCATCTGGTTCGATCATGAAAGTGTCAACCAAGTGATCGGAGCATCGGCCAACACATCCCTATAGCAGTAAGTTGTGAGGGGTTCTGACCTCTCGTTCGGCGCGGGTCTCGTTCGGCGCAGGTCTCGTTCGGCGCAGGTCTCGTTCGGCGCGGGTCTCGTTCGGCGCGGGTCTCGTTCGGCGCGGGTCTCGTT
>SKVE01000667.1 GCA_007129635.1 Planctomycetaceae bacterium | reverse complement strand
TAGCATCGAGCTGATCAGCAGCATGCGCCAGGGCTGGTATCGGCGGGGGACGGTGCGGCCGTCGGGTTCCAACAGCGTTTCCACCGAGGGGGCAAAACGCCCGCCTGTTGTGGCGGCGATGGCTTGAAGTAACTCGGTGTCTTGAGCCTGCAAGCGAAGTTCGTCGGGATAGTCGATCAGCAGCGACGTGGCGAAAGTCCGAGTCGACTGATCGAGGCTTTCGACGGTCGCTTCGATCCGATATTCGCCCAGGTCAACGGCCTCGAACGTCGCTTCGAAATCTCCGCTGGCCAAGGGAAGCGGCTCCAGATCGTGTTGGGTTCCGTCGGGAGTCTGCAGACTCAAGCGAAGGGCGTCGGGCAAATCGCGGGAACCATCGGGTCGGACATCCGCCAATCGCACTCGAGCCGTGTTGCCCTGGCGCTGGACAGATAGCTGCCAGCAGGGCAGGGCAGGGGGGCTCGCGGCGTGGCGGACTAACCGTTGCCAGAAATCCGTGTGGCCGGACCATTGCTGCCAGGCCCGATTGTTCGGCCCGATCACATCCGAGGTCACGGCGACGGCGATCCCCGAGCCCAACGGCCACCAGGCCAGCAGCGGATCGCGACCAGCGGCCATCAGCAGTTGCTCGGCGTCCGGCTTGGGATTGGTCACCGCGTAACCTGCCAACTTCGGCGCTCCCTCGAAAGGCAACCCGGGCAGCGCTCGGAATACGGACGCCTCGAATTGCTCCGGCGCGTCGTCGGCGGTGGCGGCACGCGTCTCGCGGACCATCACGCCGGGCACATCCCGAGGGTCATCGCAATGATAGTGCCTTCCACCTGCGATGCGAGCCATTTCGATCAGCATATCTTGCTCGGCTTCGTGGCCCAGCGATACGGTCGACAGCGTGACGCCGTGACGTGCCATCCGCTGGGCGATCTCCAGATAGTCGCCGGGCGCGGGGACTCCGTCGGTCAGCAGGATCATGGTACGCCGATCCGCAACCGCCTGGATCAGTGCTAGAAAGGCTCGTTCGACCGCCTCGTACATGTACGTCTGGCCGCCGGGATGAAGTGTATCGATCTTCTTCAGCAGCGACTGCTTGTCGGCGACCGATTCCAGTTCGGCGATCCACATCGGTCCATCAGAGAACGCCATCACCCCTGCCAGATCGTGCGGTTCCAGCAATTCGATCGATTGCCGAGCTGCCAGCCTTGCCAGGTCCATACGATTCTCTTCTTCCATGGTTTGCGAACGATCGATCACCAGCATGATCGCCAGCACCGGCTGACGGGTCTCGATGGCCGCGGCGGCGGTCACAGGCAGCAGTTCTTCCAGGCGGGACTGATGATAGACGGAGTGGCCGAACGTCTTCTCGCCACCCACGACGATCAATCCGCCCGCTTGGCGAAGGTAGTCTTCCACGCTTTCGTAGACCGAGTCATCGATTTGCTGGGGTTCGACATCGGCCAGGATGATCAGGTCGTAGTTTTCCAGGTCCGCCAGACGTGCGGGCAGCCCGCCAGGCGTCTCGGTATCGACGGGCAAGCGTTCGCCGGCCAACGCTCCGCGAAGCGCTGAATCCTGGGGCGAATGGTCGGTGATCAGCAGGATGCGAGGCGATTCGGGCAGAGCGAGCCGCAGACGCCGCACATTGTTTTCCGGGATCGAGTCCCATTCCGATTGCAGGATCGCTTGGACCAGGGGTTGACGATCCTGACCGGTGGGGATCGACAGGGAGAAGCGATTTTCGCCCGGAGTCAACTCGACGGTCTGCTCCGCCACGACCAGGCCGTCGATGCTCACCTCGCATCGTGCCGAGCCCGCGTGATTCGATCGAGCGACGGCTTCCAGACGGACTTGACCGGTGATCGGATCGCTGGGGCCGGGAATCAGTTCGATCAGGCAAGCGTCGGGTTCGCTGAATGGCGGCAGCGGAACGACATCGATCGGCGATCCGGCCCCGATCGCTTCGCGAGCCATCTGGCCTTGCGTTTCCAGACCATCGCTGAACAAGACGATCTGAGGGATCCGATCGTCCGGGATCGACGCGGTCGCCATGCGGACCGCCGCAGCCGGATCGCTGATCATCGGATTCAGTGGCGGCGATGTTTCGGACCGGGTGGTTTCAGCCACCTGCGGGCGATCGGCGAATTCCCAGACGCTCACTTCGTGGTGACGCCGCGCGGAACGGACGGCCGCGATGAATCGGTCGGCCATCTGCTGGCCGTCGCCCTGCACGCTGCGGCTGCGGTCGACCAGCAACAGCACATGCCGCTTGTCACTGGTTGTTCGCAGCGCGATACCGGCAAACGCCAGGATCAGCAGCGTCACCGACAGGCAGCGGCAGGCTAACGAGCCCCAGGCACGCCAGGCCGCAATCGCGGTCACGCCGCGCCACGCGAAGTAGACCAGCACCGGCAGCAGGGCCAGCCAGATCAGGCGCGCGGGATGGTCGAATTCGATGACAGCCAGCAAAACCAACCTCTCGTTTCCTCCGAGTTCGAACTTCCTCGATCCACCAAATCAAACCAGGAATCGTCGATGATACAGGCACCACTCGACGGTCAACAACGCAATCGCCAAACCGGCCAGCAGCATCCACAGCGGCTGGTCCCTTACCGGATCAGCCAACGGCAACGAGTCCGTCGATAGGGCTGCTGCAGGGACCAAGCTGCTGGCCTTTGAATCCAGCAGGTTCACAGGCACGAAGCCCTGTTCTCGATCATCATCCGGCGGTTCCGGTGATGTGTCGCCCCCGGTCGTACGCCACTTTCCGACTCGATCCAAAGCGACCAACGGACCTTCGAACAGTTGCTGGGGGATTACCGATTCGTCGATCCTCTGCACCGTCTGCCCTGCTTTCAATCGGATCACGTCGCCGGTGGTGCCCGACGCAGCTCGGTCCCAACATTCGGCTCGCCAGACGCGTCCCACTCGATCGGCAACAACATCCGGGCAGGCTCCGGCTCGATCGTCGTCGTCCGCCAGCCAGCGAACGGTCTGCTGCAACAGGCGGGCAAAATCGGCTCGTAAAATCAAATCACTGTGCTCGCGCAGCGGCGAGGCATGAAGGACCAGCACTTTCCCGTCAGGACGATCCAGGGCACTGACCAGCGGATCCCCCGACGCCACGACCGCCATGGTCCGGCTGGGTACGTGGAATCGAAGCCGGGACATCCGTTCAAACACCACATGCTTCCAATCCACATCGGCGATCGGCGGGGCAAGAGGATCGACCGAAACGACGGTACAATCGGTGCCTGTCACGTAACCGTCGTGATCCCACAGATCGCTGCTGTTTTCCGGATCGATCAACAGCAGCGGTCCCGGCGGGATCTCCTGCGGGACCAGGCGATGGATCACGGTGATGGTTTCAGGATCGAAACGCTCGGGCATCTGCGGACCACCGTCCAACTGGATCGGCGTGATTGTCCGCAGAGCGTGCTGCAACGCGCGGGCCACCTGGTCATCGGAGGCGATCCAGCGGACGCGGGGAGCGGCGAGGGCGGGCAGTCGTCGCTGCGCAAGGTTATCGGCGGCCAGATGGTCGTCCGTTGTCAATCTGGCCTGCAGCAGACCGCCCTGGGGCGCAGAGACTGTCAATCGATGCCGGACCGTCTGACTCCTGTCCAACTGGATGGAAACGGTTTGGGGCGGGGCATCGGCCAGTCCAACGTCCAGCTCGGTTTGGACCGGTGCATTGCCCCGATTGGCGATTTCGACCAGCACCTCCCAGCGACTGGGATCCGCCCGCTGGGGATGGGCGTCCAGACGAGTGATCGCCGCGTTGCGGCTGTCGCCGCCGACCGTCACCAGCCGGACTCCGTGCATCCTTCCGACCGCATCGGCGTCCGGGAACGTCCCGTCGCTTAAAACAACCAGGTAGCCGTTCGGTCGGTCGCGGAGCAGATCCTGAGCGATCGCGATGGCATCGGTGATCCGAGCCGGACCATCGGTCGGTTCCAGCCCATCGACGGCCGCCAACAACGATTCCGACGACGCGCCCCAGCGGCCGATGGGTCGGATGGTCGATCCGGCGCTCAGGATGACCATCTGTTCGCCCCGTCGGAGATTGCCGATCATCTGCCTCGCCTGGTCCTGCATCTGTGTGAAGCGCGAGGGCGATTGATCCGTGGCCGCCATGCTGGCCGACACGTCCAGCACCAGGACCATCCAGCGTCGACTGGCAGCGACCTGCTGGAAGAACGGTTCGGTCAGTGCCGTGACGATCAGCAGCACCAGGACGATCTGGACGGCCAGGGACATCCAGAACCGCAAGGTGAACCAGGCGGGACGGCGAGCCAACGCGCGTTGCCAAAACGAAAAGGTGGCCACCGGGTGCTGCCGATACGGGAAACGCCACAGGTACAGCGCGGCCACGACCGCTGCCAGAACTGCCCAAGCGAAAGATGTCGGATGTTCGAAACCCATCATGCACCTCGTCCAGCAACCATCCGGTTAGTAGCAGAGCGGATCATCCGCATTATCGCCTGTTCCCAGGGCGTACTGGTCTGGGTCTGTGTGATCCCGATCCCTCGCCGTGCGCAATAACTGCGGCAGCCCGCTCGGAATTCGGCAAACACGCGACGGTAATTGACCAGATCGATCTCTTCTAAGTAGACGCGACGCATTTGGCCGTGGACCACGTCCACCATTTCCACGCTGCCACCGAAATCCGGTTCGGCCTCGCGGTCGTCGACCACTTGCAACAAGTAGGGCTGAAATCCGTGCAGCACCAGGCGATCGACGGCAGCTTCGAATCCTTCCGGATCGAACAGATCGCTGATCAGGATCGCCAGACCGCGATGCGGCCGATTGCGGGTGAAGGCGTCGATGGCATGCCTCATGCGTACCGGCGCCGAGCAAGGCGGCAGTTGGTCCAAGAACCGCAATAGCCTGGCCAGACTTGCCAGTCCGCGGACCGGCGCCAATTGGGCCGTGATCCGATCGGCGAAGCCCACGGCCTCGACTCGATCCAAACCGGCCAGGGCCAGGTAGCCCAGCGCCCCGGCCAGACGTCGCGCGACGTCAAATTTGGCGGGCTGACCCAGTTGCATGCCAGCGGACGTATCGACCAGCAGATGCACGCTTCGATCCTCGCTGCCTCGATATTGCCGAGTCATCAGTTCATCGAGCCGCGCGCACAGATGCCAATCGACGTAGCGGAAATCATCACCGCAGGTGTAGTCCGAATGCCCCACGAACTCGCTGCCTCCAGCCCAGCGACGATCCAGGCGTCTTCCCAGCAGTCGGGTTCCCCAATGGCGGCGAGCCATGTCATCCAGTCGAGCGCAGCGATTTCGAAAGGGGGCGTCGAACAGCTTCATCATTTCACCGCGTCTACGACTTCGGCCACGATCCCATCGATGCCCGCTTCCTCGGCATGGCCCTCGAAATTCAAGGCGATCCGGTGCCGGAGCGCCGGCAAGGCTACCATCCGCAGATCCTCCGAGCGTACTTCGTCCCGGCCCGCAACGATCGCCAGGACCTTGGCGGCCAGGATCATCGCCTGGCCGGCGCGGGGACTGGCGCCGCGGAGCACGAAACGTCGGACCCTTTTGGGTGCGGCCTGGCTCTGCGGATGAGTCGCCATGACCAGGCGAGCGGCCTGTTGCACCACGCTGTCCGCAACGGGCAATCGCCGGATCCACTGGATCATCTCTGCCAACCGCGCTGTGTCCAGCACACGAGCCGTTCGCGGAAGATCGCCACCGGCGCTGCGCTGCAGCACGGTCGTCAAAGCGGCCTGGTCCAGTACGGCCATATCCAATTTGAAGAAGAACCGGTCCTTTTGAGTTTCAGGGATGGGAAAGGTGCCTTCGATGTCGCCCAGGCTTTGCGTCGCGATGGCAAAAAACGGCTCGGGCAACGGATACCGTTCGTTGGCCACGGTCAAAGCGCGTTCTTCCAACGCTTCGAATAACGCCGCTTGCGTCTTCGGGGTGGCTCGATTGATCTCGTCGGCCAGCAACAGGTTCGTAAAGATCGGGCCATGCTGGAACTCGAACCGCCGTCTGCCGGCCGATTCCATGATCACGTACGTGCCGATGATATCGGCGGGCATCAGATCCGAGGTGAATTGGATCCGCCGGTAATCCGTATCGATCAACTCGGCCAGCGTCCGGCCCAGCAACGTCTTCCCGACGCCCGGTGGCCCGTCCAGCAGCACGTGCCCGCCACCAAACAGGGCGGCCAGCGTCAGGTCCAGCGTTTCGTCTTGCCCGACCAGCACGGCGGCTAATCCGTCGCGCAGTTTTTGATAATCACGGCGGAACAATTCCGCTTCCTGTTGCAAATCAGCCGGTTCACTCATCGGTCCAGGATCTCCTTGTAGCGAGCATTGGTGTCAGTCTGCGCCGTCGACCTCGCGAAGTGCTTGAGCCGCGTAGCGGCGAACAGCCAGATTTTCGTCTTTCAGGGCCCTGCGCAGCAAGGGCAGAGCGGATCGGCCTTGGTCGCCGAAGTCGATCGACGCAAAGGCTCGGAAGGCAACCGCTCGTGTGTCCGGATCATCCTGTTCCATCTGTCGGACCACTCGGTTCAGCAGATTGCGTCGGAGAGCCTCCAGCGATTCATTGGATACGGTGTCCGGCGGCAGAAACGCCTCGATCTGCACCAGCGTCTGGGCCGCCGCCATGCGAACCGCGGCATCCTGGTTGTCCAGCAGGTCCGTGACCAGCGGCGCCGCCAGCAAGCCCATCTGCGCCAGCGAACGTTGAGCCGTCTGGCGAACGGGCTCGCGCGGATCGGACAACAAGCGGATCAGGGCCGGGGCAGCGAACTGCAGCACCGGCTGGGCAGTCGCGGCGAATTCCGCCCGGTCGATCCCCTCGCGATAAAAAACCGTCTCCCGCAAATCCCCGCTCACTTCGCCCAGCACGTAGGCGGCGGGTGCCGGCCAGCGGAGCGAGCCCTGCTGGATGCGTCCGGCAACGGGCTCGATCACCAGCGGTCCCCAGCGGGCCAGGAGATCAGCAGCGGCGCGGCGCACATCGGATTGAGGATGATCCAACGCCGCGACCACACGCGGCAGAACCCGCTGGGCCGCCGGGCCGATCTGGCCCAACGCCATCAGCGCGTCGTAAGATGTTTCGGGCTGGTCCGCATCGATCATCGCTGCCAGGAAATCGATCGCTTGAGGCTGCTGGAGGATCCGCCAAAGCGCCAGGGCTGCCTGGACGCGATAACCCCGATCCTCGTTCTTCAAGGCGCGTCCCAACAAGGGCACGGCCGCTTTGGCCGGCGGACCGATGCGGCCCAGGCTGCGAGCGGCCTCGCGGCGAAAGGCCGCCAGCGGAGCGTAATTGATGTGGCTCGGCGGAAGATCCATCTCGGCGATGATCGTCGGTACCGCCGCAGCCGCAGCCGCACCGATCCGACCCAACGCGTCGACGGCGTGGTCCCGAACCTCCAACGAAGGAGACCGGATCGCGCGAGTCAACGGTTCGACGGCCGAGGCCGACGGTGGGCCGATCAACCCCAGCGCCGACGCGGCCTGACGGCTGATCTCTTTCTCCTCGTCACTCGGACCGTCGACGTGCTGGCTCAAAATCGTCGCCCATTGCTCGACCGTCTTGCCAGCGAAGGTCGCTGGCCGATCCGTGGGGTCATCGGCAGTCGCCGCCTTCGAAACCAGCAGGCACCAGCACAGTAGCAGGCAAATGGTTTTCCAGCGGGTGCCAAGGCGCATGATAGGGTCAGTCCAGTGCGGGCAGGATCAGATCGTGATGCCAATGGTGTTTCAGTTGCTTGACCATCTCGAGAAATCGATCGAAATTGACCGGCTTACGCAGGAAATGCTCGACCTGCAGTGACTCAGCCCGCTCACGTGTCTCCCGATCCTCCGACGCGGTCAGGATCACCACCGGAATGTCGCTCAACTGAGGATTGCTTCGCAAGTCTTCCAGGATGTCCAGGCCGCTTTTATGAGGCAGCAGCAGATCCAGCAGGATCAGATCGGGACGTGGAGCCTGGCGGAAACGGCCCTCCTGCAACAGGAACTCCATCGCCTCGCCGCCGTCCAGGATCAACGTCAAACGATGCTGCAACCCGCCACGCCGCAATGCGCGGATCGTCAACCGGGCGTCGATCAGGCTGTCTTCGACCAACAGGATTTCCATGGGTCGACCAATGTTGCGGCGCATGATGCAACCCTCCGACGAGAACAATCTTACTTTCGCAGCACGAGCACCGGGCAGTGACACAAGCGGATCACTCGCTCGGCGACCGATCCCAGCATCAGCCGCTTCAGGCCCGTGCGGCCGTGTGAAGGGATCACGAGCAATTCCGCGTCGACCTGTTCGGCGTGTTCCGCGATCCGGTAGCCCGGACTGCCGAAATCGATCTCGACTTTGACCTCCGCGTACTTGGCGTCCGACAGACGGCTCCGGATCGCTTCGCTGGCATGACGCCGACGATTCTCGTTGTCGATCATCTGCCATTCCACGCCGGGATCGCCTGCATGAGGCTCGGGCAACACGTGGATCACGTGCAGCCCCGATGGTTCGGCCACCAGATCCAGAGCCAGTTCCACCGCAGCGAAGGAATCATCAGAGAAATCGACGGGAACTACCACCGTTCGCTTGGGAAACCAATTCATCGCAGCAAACTCCAAAAGAGGACGATCGTTGTGTGAGCTGCCTGTATTCTACCATACAGTTGCCACAGTGGGTATGCGAATCACGGCACAAGCTCACCTCGGGCTTGCCGGGATCGGTTCGACATGGAAAAATGTGTGCTGACCCAGGGGTAAAGGGAATTCCGCCCTGCTTGGATGATGTGTCAGCCCATAATGAAATTTGATGCAACTTTGGGGGCAGAGCAGGGGGGTGGGAGTCGTTTATAGAGAAAAGAGATTGAATCATGACGCTGTGCTCTGCTGTTCGCACCTGGCTTTGTCGTCTTCTGATCCTGCTGGTGGTCGCTGCATCGGTCGATGCTGCCGAAACGCCGGACGCGTCTTCTGCGTCCCAGTTCGGTGCAGATACGCCGGGTGGACGCGGAGGAGCGATTATCCAAGTCACCAATCTAAACGCCGCCGGGCCGGGTTCTCTGCGCGCCGCGCTGGAAACCGCCGGGCCGCGGATCGTGGTATTCGAGGTCGCTGGGGTGATCGATCTGAACCGCCGATCGCTTCGCATCGTCGAACCGCGAGTGACCGTCGCCGGTCAAACCGCACCGTCACCAGGCATCACGCTGATCCGCGGCGGTCTGACCATCGCCACGCATGACGTGATCGTCCAGCACCTGCGGATCCGACCGGGGGACGCCGGCCAACCACGACGCAGCGGTTGGGAACCCGACGGGATCACCACGGCGGGCAGCTCGGCCCACGATATTCTGATCGAGCATTGTTCGACCACCTGGGCCACGGATGAGAATCTGAGCGTGTCCGGTCCGCGCTTGGAGGGCCCGGAAGGCACGAGCCGGCGGGTGACGATCCGCAACTGCCTGATCGCCGAATGCCTGCACGATTCCACTCACGCCAAAGGCCCGCATTCCATGGGCT
>SKVE01000958.1 GCA_007129635.1 Planctomycetaceae bacterium | reverse complement strand
TCCAGCGGGACGAGAACCAGTTTTGCCGAGCCTCCCGGTGCCCTGCAATCTCATGCCTCCTCGATCGGCTGCTTGATTTTTTGCACAAAGTGCGGGGTCTTGCCCGACTGGCTCAACGAGTTGGCTTTCTTTTCGGCGGCCTTCTTTTCGTCGTGGGCGAATGTATCTACCAGCTTCATCGCCTGACTGTACACTCCCCACACCACCCGCATCCGAACTTCGACCGGTTCTTTCGCACGGCTTTTCCGTTTTGCCGGCGCCCGTTTTGCCGGCGCTCGCTTGGCCACTTTCTTTTTTTCGGGTTCCGCTGCGGCTCCCGCGCGTTCCGCAGCCTCGTGTTGCTCGCGTAATTCCTTACGATTCACTACTTTACGTGCCATGTTACCCGCCCATCATCCAGAGCTTTGAATCCCACCTTACCTGCAGATCACTCCTCGCGCGTCAAGCATAACCGATTTGATCCTGCAAGACCAGTTGCCATCGACACCTTTGAGGGAATGGCTCGCGAAAGTTTTATATCCCCCATTCTTCCCATCTGCCCTAGATGCAATTGCTTTCAAATAGAAACCTTTTTACATGAGAGCTGCAAAGGGACCGGGTTGGCCTGGATTTCTAGGATCAGCCCGCTCGCAGCCCGCCCGAGTCTTAGCCGGGGGTTATGGTTTCGTGATGGGGCACATCATGGACAGATTCACCAGTCTGAGGACCGCTTATGTTAATGCGTTATCCGCAAGTCGAGTCGGATTTCAAATTGATGCCTTCGTATGGGGCCATCGCGTCGGAAAGTGGCGTCGAGTTTTTGGTTTACAGCCATTCAGCGACAGCAATGCGTTTATTGCTGTACGATCAGATCGACGATTTGGAGCCGGCCGAGGTCATCGATCTGGACCCCAAGGACGACCGTTGGGGCGACGTGTGGCGCGGTTTTGTTCGCGGAATCGGACACGGGCAACTGTATCACCTCCAGGCCGACGGCCCGTGTTCCCCCGATCGAGGCTACTGGTTTGATGGCTCGCGTCGCCTGATCGACCCCTACACCCATGCGTTAGCGGGCGACTTTCAACATTCGACGGACGGTATCCTCCGCCCACCCAAGTGCGTGGTGATCGCCGACGATTTTGATTGGGAGGGAGATCGCTGCCTGAACTACGATCTGGCAGATTCCGTCATCTATGAAGTGCACGTGCGCGGTTTCACCCAACACGCCAGTAGCGGCGTGGCTCATCCGGGCACCTACCTGGGCATGTTGGAAAAGATCTCGCATTTGAAGAGTTTGGGAATCACGGCGATCGAGCTGATGCCCGTGCATGAGTATCCGATGCTGGCTCCTGACGGTCAGCCTCAAGGACGGCCGAACTACTGGGGCTATGACCCGATGGCCTTCTTTTCGCCGCACCGGGGGTATGCGCTCAGCCGCGAGCCGGGAGCGCAGGTCTCGGAGTTCAAGACGTTGGTCAAGGAGATGCATCGGGCCGGGATCGAAGTGATCTTGGACGTGGTGTTCAACCATACGTGCGAAGGCAACGAGCATGGTCCGGTACTCAGCTTCAAAGGGCTGGAGAATCATACGTACTACCTGTTGGATCAGGACGGAAAGTACTATCGGAACTACTCGGGTTGTGGCAACACGGTGAATTGCAATCATCCTGTCGTCCGTCGCCTGATCATGGATTGCCTGCGACACTGGGTCTTGAACTACCACGTGGACGGTTTCCGCTTCGATCTGGCCTCGATCCTCAGCCGCGGCCGCGACGGGAACTTGAACTGCAGTTCCCCGTTGGTGGAAGAGATCGCCGAAGACCCGGTGTTGGCCAAGACGAAGATCATCGCCGAGGCTTGGGACGCGGCCGGAGCGTACCAGGTGGGTTCGTTCTGGGGAATCCGCTGGGCGGAATGGAACGGCCGATACCGGGATGATATCCGCCGCTTTTGGCGAGGCGACGGGTACATGCTGGGCGCGATGGCTACTCGGCTGGCCGGTTCCAGCGATCTCTACGAACATAGTGGCCGGACGCCCGAGGCAAGCGTGAATCTGATCACCACGCACGACGGCTTCACCTTGAACGATCTGGTCACCTACCGTTACAAGCACAACGATGCCAATGGCGAGGACAATCGCGACGGCGATAACCACAATTGCAGCGAAAACTACGGCTGGGAAGGTGAATTGCAGGACGCCGACCTGGATGCGGCCGCAGCCGCCGAGATCGAAGAGACCCGCATCCGACAGATCAAAAACTTGATGGCCACGCTGCTGCTCAGCCAGGGTGTCCCCATGCTGCTGGCCGGGGACGAATGCCGTAGGACTCAGCGAGGCAACAACAATGCCTATTGCCAGGACAACGACGTGTCGTGGTTCGATTGGAACCTGGTCCACGATCACCGCGAACTGCTGCGTTTCTGCCGGATCCTGATCCGTTTCCGCCGCGAACAACCCACGATCCGCCGCCGACGTTACCCTCGCGGTGATGGCAACGGCGCCAACGGACTGCCCGAGGTGGATTGGTATGGCATGAAGGGCGAGGTGGTCGACTGGCACAGCGACCAAAACGCGTTGATCTGCTTGTGGGCAGCACTGCCCGCCAGCGAGGACACCGAGGGATTATCTCGCGATCTGATGATCATCATGAACGCCACCACCAACTCGCACGTGTTCTCGTTGCCAAACATCGCCATGGATCGGACCTGGCGGCTGTTCATCGATACCGCGGCCAAACCGCCCGCCGACATCTACCCAAGCTGCAAAGGTCCGGCGGCCCCCGATTCCGGCAGACTGATCCTGAAACCACGGTCGCTGCGCTGCTACGTGTCGGAAGGTCCTTGATGCAACAAAAAAAAGGCCTCGCGCCGGGAGGGCAGCGCGAGGCCCGCGGGGAATCAGAGGAGGTGGACCGGCGCGGATCAACGGAAGCGGTATTCCGAGTTGGTCACATCGAAGTCCTTGTCGGTCAGGCCCACATTAAACTTCAGGTTCAGGTAGGTGTATTCTTCCAACACAGGCGGCTTCTCGCCGGGCGTCCGAGGAAACCCATAGGCAACGTACCGAACGGGAACCTGGTACTCGTCGTCGATGAAAACCTGAGCCAAATGAAACTCGATGTTCGGGCCGGGCTGGTTGTACTGGATCTGCAGGATCGTGCACGGTCGACCATTGATCCTGGCATTCTCATGGAAACTGACCTCGCAGTTCATATTGCCCGACTTCTTTTCCAGCTCGCCACGCTCGATCAGTTTCAACACCAAGTTTTCCAGGCCGATGTCGGTGATCGGATACAATTGGCCGCGCATGGCGATGATCCCGTTGGGCCGCAACCAGACCGTCGGAAGGTACTTGCCCGCCGTCCCGCCCTCGCGAGCGATCATCTTGTTGTCATTCTTGCCCTCGACGTACAGAACCTCGCGACCCTGAACATTGGATGGTCTCAGAAAATACATGTACACGCTAAAGGGGGTCACGACTCGACCATCCACCACCTGACGATTGCGGATCTTGGTGAACATGTATTCGTATTCGCCTAACTGACCGTTGACTCGCTCGCGCTTTACCAGCGTGCAGGTGTAGTCACGAATATCGTTTCGGATGGTCGCCAGGCCTTGTCGCGCAAAATCGAGAGCCGGATCCAACGGGTGCGAAGGAACCGTCGGACTAGTGGCGCGAGCAACCCTCATGAGGGGCTCGGAAAGACGATCTCGATTGATCGGGGTGCCCTCCGCCAGGAGGAACGAACTGCTTGCCGCGAGCAGCAGGCCGAACAGGGCGCATACAGTTACGGAAATCCATTTCATTAACTCGGTCTCCTCGAATCAGGAGAGGCTTCATCCAGTACGTACGGGGTACCAGAGGCCATCTCGACTCAATCACAGACAATCAGACGACTCGGCTAATTGTATCGCCCGGCTGACTGGCAGATAATGAATTTTCACGATAGCCTTGCCAGCAATTGCCTAGGTTGTTTAATTCGGCATTCTGAGCAATCGGTACGATCCATATTAGTTTACACGGAATGCACGAACGAAGGGAGACGATTTTGTGAAAGTTGCGAAGATGCTGTTGGATGTTGTAGTTTCGCAGATGTTCGGAGAAAACGCGTTTATCGCCCGGTTGGACGGAAGGGACGATTGTCTGGTCGTCGATCCGGGATTCGATGCGGATCGGATCATCCAGCGGATCGAGCAACTGGGGTTGACTCCCGCGGCGATCCTGAACACGCATGGACACGCGGACCACATTGCCGGCAATGGGGCGATGAAAGAGCGTTGGCCCGCTTGCCCCTTGGTCATCGGGGCGGACGAGGCGTCCAAATTGACGGATCCGGCAGGCAACCTGTCCGGCTCCTACGGGATCGGCTTGACCAGCCCACCGGCCGACCAGCACCTGCGGGACGGCGATACTTTTCAGGCTGCTGGGATCGAACTGGAGATCCTGGCGACGCCCGGCCATAGCTGCGGCCACATTGTCTTTGTTTACAAGGGCGATTGCCCATGGATCGTTTTCGGAGGCGATGTCCTTTTCCAAGGCAGTGTGGGTCGAGCTGATTTTCCAGACAGCGACCCACAGACATTGGCGAATTCTATTCGCCAGAAGCTGTACTCATTGCCCGATGACACCATCGTGTTGCCTGGGCACGGGGAGGCGACGACCATCGGCCAGGAGAAGCAATTCAACCCGTTTGTCCGAGCTTGAGCATCCCCGTGCTGTACGGCCTGAGGAACCATCGCCCCCCCCGATCGCCAAACACCTTGTCACCACGGGACTACAACTCGGTCCAGTAGCCTGGGCTGGGGCAGGGGTAGCGCCCGTGCTGATCGGCCTGGACTGGCGGCGGCGTGTCGTAGTCCATCTGATCCAGGTTGGGACACCATTGGAAATCAGACTCGTAGGTCTGGTCCCAATGGGTGATGTTGCCGGAATGGACGGCGGCCCGGCCCATGATGTCGGCCATGTTGGATAAACCGGCTCGTTTGGCTTCGTTGCACGGCTTATCGTTGCGGATGGCGTCCAGCAGCACGCTCCATTGGGTGTGGTACGGGTTGTGCGGCTCCGGCTCGGGCTGCCAAACGATATTCGCGTCTTCGATCCGTTGATCCCGATAGATCCGCACGGTGGGCGCATGGATATTGCCGGAAAACTGGGCCGCTGCTTTCGTGCCATGCACAAAGGTGGCGAATTCGTTGTGGCATCGCGACAAGTAACGGGCATCGACGATCGCCTTGGCTCCATCGCCAAACGTGTACTCGATATGGTACGAGTCCAGGTTCTGCGACGGGTCGTCATTGATGGGCGCTCGACCGCCGATGCCGTGCGCCATGGTTGGCATCGCATCGGCCAACCAGCAGACCTCGTCGATCTGGTGGATGGTCATTTCGGCGAACAGGCCCCCGGAAACCCAGAAGAAACGGGTGAAGTTGCGAAACTGCCAGAGCAGTTCGCTTTCGTTTTCGGGTTTCTGTCCCATGGCGCCGACCGGTTGCATGCGATAGGCGCGGATCAGCCGGATTTCGCCCAACGCTCCGTCACGGATGCGGTCGATCAGTTGTTGGCGGGCCAGCGAATGACGGCACATCAAACCTGCGGCGATCTTCAGGTTCTTTTGGTCGGCCTTTTCTTGGGCCGCGATGATGCGCCGCACACCGGGCGGATCGCATCCGAAGGACTTCTCCATGAAAACGTGGACGCCTTTTTCGATCGCGTATTCCAATTGCACAGGCCGCCAACCGACATACCCGGTCAGCATGGCCACGTCGCCGGGTCGGAGGCTATCGATGGCCTGCTTATAACCGTCGAAACCGACGAACTGACGCTCGGGCGGCACATCGATCTTGTCACCGAACCGTGTCTGCAGGGCCTTCATGGAACCGGCCAAACGATTGGCTTGGACATCGGCAGCCGCGTGCAGTTTGATGGAGCCTTCCGAGGCATCGATGGCGTCTCGCACGGCGCCGTTGCCGCGTCCGCCGGCACCGATCAGGGCCAGGCGAATCGTGTTGTCTTCGCCCGCATGCACTCGAGGGACCACGGCACCTGCCAACGCGGTCGCTGCGGCGACTTTTCCGCTGGTCTGCAGAAAGTCTCGACGATTCGACTTGCCGCGGTCGTGGGATGAAGACGGGGAGGGCTGGTTCATGGGGATGCTCCTAAAGCGATACCAGGGCCAAAGGCTGAGGGAAACAACGGCTGGATGCGATCCGCTTCCGAAACTCGGTGGTCCCGGAAACGGATCATCAAATCGTTATTGTCGGGGCAACACGAACCCCATGTCAATCCGCGAGACTCGTCCAGTAGTCGAAGACCAGAACATCCTCGATGTGCGGCACGACCAGCTTGACAAAAGCCTCGTGAGCCGGGTGCGGCAGATAGATAGCTCGCCCGGCTTCGTCGCGGAACGTGACCAGGAAACAATGGGTGAAGCCCTTCGATTTGCCCTCGATGCTGACGTCCGTCCCGAACTCGAAGTCGATGATCGTGTCGATCTTCTCGGGCAGCGCGGCGAAAGCCTGCTCGATTTCCCGGACCTTCTCCGCGGTCGTGTCCTCTTTGAACTTGAACAGCACGACGTGCCGCATCACACGCTGCGGGCTGTGGTCCTGACCGCAAAGCACGTCGACGATGCTGTCGGCGACCAGCCGATTGCCCGCTGCGTTCAGGTGCACACCGTCGGTGGTCAACACGCCTCGTTCCGCATGGTCCGGTTTGTGCTGCTTCAGATGCTTCAGGAACTGTTTTCGCAGGTCGACCAGCGGGCAAGACAGATCGGCCGCCACTTTCCGGCTGATCGCTGCATACTGGTCCAACATCGAATCCATGGGACTCTTCCACTCGCCGATCACGCTGGGCGTGCACAAAACCACGCGAGCGCCCGCCTGTTGGCAACGCTCGATGATGTCGCGTAAACCGGCCTCGTAGTCCTCCTTGGTCGTCCCGGCATCTCGGGTCCAATGCCAGACGTCGTTGATCCCGATGTAGATCACGACGACCGTTGGCTCCTTGTCCAACACATCGCTCTGCAGCCGCTTCTGCAAATCGGGAACCTTATTCCCGCTGATCCCGGCTCCGATGATCTCGATCTCCAAGTCCGCGTGATGCCGGGCGATCCCCTGTTCGATCAGCGTTACATAACCGTCCTCGCGGACACCGCCAGCGGTGATCGAATCGCCCAAGAAGACGATCCGGTCGCCTTTTTGCAAGCCTGATGACGGTGCGTCTTCCGCCGCGACGCTCAGCGGCTGGTAGCAGACGCTGACTGCCAGCAGGGCGACGATCGTCAGGCTCAGGTATTGTCGATTCATTCTCTTCATGGCAAGCTTTCTCCTTGGTTGTAAGAAATCGTTTGGTTGTTAAGTTTGACAGCGCCGTCTTCGCGAGAAAAGATGGGACCTTCTTTTGCTAGCAGGAATTCACCATGAAACGTGTTTCGAATCGCAAGCCTCCTGCGGTGCTGATCACCGGGTGTTCGACGGGCATCGGCCATGCATGTGCGTTGGATCTGGCAGCTCGCGGGTGGCGTGTTTTCGCCGGCGTCCGCGACCAGCAGGCCGGGGAGCGGATTGTCCAGCAAGCGGCGGGCGATCTGCAGCCGATCCTGCTGGATGTCACCGATCGGTCCATGATCCAGGCGGCTGTCGACCGATTGGATGCGTTGCTGGGCACCGACGGATTGGACGGCCTGGTAAATAACGCGGGGATCGTTGTCCCTGGACCATTGGAGTTGCTTGCTACCGAAGATTTTCGCCGTCAACTGGAGATCAACGTCTTGGGGACGCACGCCCTGACCGCGGCGATGTTGCCGATGTTGCGACAGGCCAAGGGACGCATCGTACTGATGGGATCGATCACCGGGTGGATCACGCCGCCTCAGTATGGTGCTTACGCCGCGTCGAAGCACGCGTTGGAGGCGATGGCGGACGCGTGGCGAGTCGAATTGCGGCCCTGGCGGCTTGCGGTGTCGATCGTCCAGCCAGACAATGTGGACACCCCGATTTGGAACAAGCTGGATCAATCCGTGGCAGCATTGGGAAATCGATCGGAAAAGACGACGGTGGACATGTATCAACGGTCGATGCAGAAGGTCCGTTCCAGCGGATTGCGCATGGGGCGTACCGGCATGCCGACCTCGCGCGTCGTCCGCGCCGTACGGCATGCCCTGTCGGCGCGGTGGCCTCGAGCTCGATATCCCGTGGGCTTGCGCACTCGATTGGCCTTCTGGGGCGCCGGCAACCTACCGGCGTGGATCATGGACCGGTTCCTGCAATCGGCCGTCGATCGGTAGACGGCACCAGACGCGGATCATTTGACCAGCCGTAGCGGCCGATAGCGAGCCGCTTCCACAAAGGCTTCGATCAATTGAGCCTCGTATTCCTCGATGGTCCCTCGACCAGGAACGTTAAAATGGAGCCCGCCCCCGATCTCGGCAATCTCCTCCATCAACAGCTCGTCAGCCAGCGCACTGAAGCTGATCGTGAGGAACCGGATGCCTTGGGCGGCGACGATCTGTGCCTGCTGCAGCGCATACTCCCGGGCGTTGATCCCCAACGGTCGATTCGCATGGCCGTCGGTCATCACCACCAGCAACTTAAACGCGCCAGGTCGCGCGGTCCGCGCCAGCTCTTCTGCGCCAATCCGAATCCCATCGCCGATGTTGGTGTGGCGGTCATGATGGGCCGCTTGACGGTGACGCGAGATGGCATCCACCGCGTCAAAGTCCCGAGTCAGGCCTTGTTCTACGAGTGCGGTTCCATCAGGCGCATTGTAAACCGTCAACCCCACTCGGTCATGAACATCGGCCCGCGCGACGTACTCCAAAAACAATGTCACGGCGTTCTTCATCGCGGTCATGGGTTGATGGCGAGTCATCCAGAGATCGGGAGTCTCCCAGTGAGTTGGTCGAACCGATTGCCAGTACTCCAGCAGGGTCAGGTATCCGTAATACTTCTGGTAGCCGACGTTGCGGACAAAAAAAGCTCGCTGCACATACATGAAATATTCTTGCCAACTGCCGACCGGGTACGGATAAGGAACGTCCGTCAGCCCCAGTTCTTCCAACAGCAACACGGCATCGGTGGTCTCGATAAAGCGAGGCTCGAACGTCATATTTCCGTACTGAGGGGACCCCAAATCCTCATACATGTGCCGGATTCCCTGCTCGACCACATCGCGGCCCAAGTGCGGCAGGTGTCGGAACTGGGTGTCGTAATTCATCGAAGCCGAATAGTCCAACACCAGCATGATGTCGCGAGGCAGGTACGTGGCCACCGCGTTGGCCTGCAGGCTCTGTGTCTCGATCCCGATGGTTCGAGCGAAAAAGACGGAGATATCGTCTCGAGTTCCGCTGACTCGAATGGCGCTGGGCAGATCGATGGCCGTCGGAATGAACTCTTGTTTTTCGGGATCCCAATCACCCAGTTCGACCACAAATTCTTGCTCGGTCAGATTCCTGCCCGCGACCAGATTCTTTCCGAAACTGTCCCGTACGGTAGCGATGGCGGCATCATTCCCAGAACTCATCGCCCCCGCGCCCGCC
>SKVE01000968.1 GCA_007129635.1 Planctomycetaceae bacterium | reverse complement strand
CTGGTTTCGAAAGGTCGGCGGCATGACGATCTCGTTGTGTTCAGGGCTTGCGGCGCAGCTACGACTTGTCCAATGCCTGGAACGGTGGGGCTATTGTGTTTCGCGTTACCTGGGTTGCAGTTTCTAGGACGCATCCGAGGCATTCTTAGGTTTCTTTACCGCGTGGGCTGGCAGACGGATGGAGAAGATGCTGCCTTCGCCGACGGTGCTTTCCACGTCGGCGCGGCCGCCGTGGGCTTGAGCGATATGTTTGACGATCGCCAGGCCCAGACCGGTACCACCCAGTTCGCGGCTGCGCGCTCGATCGACTCGATAAAACCGTTCGAAGATGCGTGACAGGTGCTCTTCGCCAATGCCGCCACCTTGGTCTTCGACTTGAAGCACCACACCGTCGGCATCGCCACGGGCAATCAATCGAACGATGGAATCTGGCGGGCTGTACTTCACCGCGTTGTCTACCAGATTCACCACGGCCTGCTCGAGTAAGGCGGCGTTGATGGAGGCGGTCAGATCCAAGTCGCATTGGATCTCGAGACGCACTTGTTGCTCGTCGGCCTTCGGGCGGCAGGTGTTGACAGCCGCTTCCAGCACCGAAGCGACGCGACCGGACTGCAGGACGATCTCGACCTTCTCGACCTCCTGCTCGATGCGGGCCAGCGTCAGCAGATCCTCGATGATCGAGTTCAGACGATCGGCCTGGACGGCAACGATCCTCAGGAACCGTTCGGCGTGATCGGGGTCGAGCAACGCGCCGTCCAGCAACGTCTCGACGAAACCTTTGATCGAGGTGACGGGGGTTCTCAGTTCGTGTGAGACGTTGGCGACGAAGTCACGACGGACCTGTTCCAATTTGTTCAGCCGAGTCACATCGTGCAGGACGATCACGGCGCCTAGCAGACGGTCCTGGCCCTCGCGGAGCACGGTTCCTTGAGCGTGCAACAGCCGGCGTTGGCCGTCGCGGCCCGTCATGGTCAGTTCCCCGAACAGCGACTCGCTGCGAGCCAGCACGTCGGTCGTCAACTGATGGAGTTCGACATTGCGGACCACCTCCTGCAGCGTGCGGCCCACGACGGCATCCGGATCGCATTCGAACAATCGAGCGGCTGCGTGATTCAGGCTGATGATCCGCTGTTGATCGTCGATCGCCACCAGCCCCTCGACCATGCTGGACAAGATCGCTTCGCGTTCGTTCTTCTGTTGCAGGACATCGGTTAAGCGGGCATCCAACTGAGCGGCCAGGTCGTTCATTGTCCTGGCCACTTCCGCCGCCTCGCGCGATGTGGGGATGGGCAGCCGGAAGTGCAGGTTGCCTCGAGCCAATTGTTCGGCCACCCGATGAATTTCCTCGACCGGGCGGCTCAGCCGTCGCGCGACCCAAAGGCTCACGCCTGCCGCCAGCAGTCCGACGACCACCGAGGCCACGACCAGCCGGCGGTGGATGGCCCAAAGCGTCTGGCCCATGCGAACCGACGGGATCGATGTCCGGACGACGCCCAACGTGCGACCTTCCATCCGGACCGGCACGGCAGCATACAACATCTCCTCTTGCAAGGTGTCGCTCAGGCGGCTGGCGATACCAAAATCTTCCGCCAGGGCTTGAAGCACCTCCTCACGGTTAGCGTGGTTGGCCATCATCGCGGGATCTTCAAACGAATCGGCCACCACCTGGCCCGACGGAAGGATCACCGTGATCCGAGTGGCGGCCTTTTTGCCCAACTCTTTGCAGAGGGCATCCAGTTGCCGGTAATCACCGTCAGCCAGTCGGCTTCGAAGCATCTCTTCGACGGCATGGGCGATGTCCCGCAATGACGCGACGGTCTGCTGTCGGTGAAACTGCTGGGTGGTGGAGACGGCATAAAAGCCGACCGCTGCCACCGAAGCCAGCACAATCGCCAGATAGGCGGGACAGAGCTGCCAAAACAGCCGCCAAGAGGACATGTCTAGTCCTTAAATCGATAGCCGACGCCGTGGACGGTTTCTACATATCGACCGGCATCCCCCAGCTTTTTGCGAAGGTTGGCGATATGCACATCGATCGACCGGTCGGTCACGATGGTATCCCCGCCGTGGATGGCATCGGCGATTTGATAACGTGTAAAGACCCAACCCGGCTGGCTGGCCAGGAACTGAAGCACGCGGAATTCCGTCGGCGACAACAGCACAGGCTCGCCCTGCCGCAAAACTTGATGGCGGCCCGGATGGATCAACAAATCGTGAATCTTAATCGGCTCATCGTCCGAGGGCCGTTCGTTGGATTCGCCTCGGCGCAGCACGGCGCGGATGCGGGCCAACAGCACTCGCGGGCTGAACGGCTTGGTCACGTAATCGTCGGCGCCCAACTCCAAACCGCTGACAATATCGACTTCTTCACCCTTGGCCGTCAGGATCACGACAGGCACATGCCGAGTCGCCGGATTGCTTTTGATGCTGCGGCAAACGTCCAGACCGCTGATTCCCGGCAGCATCAAGTCAAGCAGCACCAGGTCAGGGGTAGACGAACGCAATGCCCGCAAGGCCTCCTCGCCCGACACCATGCACTGAACCGCGTAGCCCTCCTTGACCAAGTTGTAACGCACCAATTCCTGGATGTCTGTCTCGTCCTCGACCACGAGGATTTCCTGACTCGCCATGAGGTCTTTCCTGTGGAAGGTTGCTTAGTACCGCTCCAACTTCCCGGCCATTATGTCCTTCCGCCATCCGCTTGCAAGGAACGAGCCGTACCAGAAAACACATTTCACGAACTTTTAACACTTTGGTCACATTCTATTGATCTCTGGCTGTGACAATCCCATGCGAAGTTGATCGATTTGTGACACAGTGCCCCTAGCACCCACCCTGGAGTTGAGGATTCATCGGATGAAAGTAACCGCCAACGCGCAAGCAAAGTTGTGGACCACTCGCGTGATCCTAGCTGTGCCCCTTATATGGTGGTCGTGCGAAGCCAGTGTTGCCCAAGTGCTGACCGTCGACAAGGCACTTCCCACGTACGAACCGGTATCCGGCGTTTCCGGCAACCTGAATAGCATCGGCTCGGACACCCTGAATAACCTGATGTTACTGTGGGGCGAAGCGTTCCGAGAGATGTATCCGAACGTGAATATTCAAGTTCAAGGCGCGGGATCTTCGACGGCTCCGCCAGCATTGATCGACGCCACGGCTCAGATCGGACCGATGAGTCGGCCGATGACCGGTACCGAAATCGATCGGTTCGAAGCTCGGCACGGCTACAAACCGACGGAAGTGCGGATCGGTATCGACGCACTGGCCTTATTCGTTCACCGTGACAATCCGATCCAGGGCCTAAATCTGCAGCAGATCGATGCGATTTTCTCCAGTACGTATCGTCTGGGTGGACGGCCCGTACGGATCTGGGGCCAGTTGGGCCTGACGGGCGACTGGGCGAATCGACCGATCTCGCTGTACGGTCGCAATGCTGTCAGCGGCACTTACGGCGTCTTCAAGAACATTGCCTTGGGGGGCGGCGATTTCGATGGCAACCGGTATCAAGAGCAGCCTGGCTCGTCGACGGTTGTCCAATCGATTACGGCCGACCGCTTCGGCATCGGGTACTCGGGTGTTGGTTATGCCACTTCCGGTGTTCGCATCCTTGCTATCGGATCGGCTGGCAGCAGGGACCATTTTCCGCCAACCCCCGAGAACGCTTTGGGGGGGAAATACCCTTTGGCCCGGTTCCTGGTGGTCTATGTGAACAAATCGCCTCGTGAGCCGCTGGACCGATTGACCTACGAGTTCCTACGATTTGTCACCTCGCGGCAAGGGCAAGAAATTGTCGCTCGCGACGGTTTCTTTCCGATCCCGGCCCAAGTGGCGGAACAAACGATGAGTTCGCTCCGTGGAACTCCATGACGAAACAGCAACCATTGAAGACCATCCCGGAACGGTTCGTTGTCAGGCCGGCGACGCTATGGTTCGACCGGTTCATGAACTATTTCATTACGGTCGGGGGCCTGTCGATCATCATCGCGGTCTCGTTGATCTTTGTTTTTATATTGCTGCAGGTTCTGCCACTGTTTCGGGGCGCGCGAGTCGAGCCGCAGGGTACTTTTCGCGTGCCGGGGGACGATTATGTTGTGATGGGAACCGACGAGTGGTCGGAACTGCCCTTCTTTGTCAATCGACGCGGTGAGTTGATCTTCGTCGACACGGTCGATCCGGGCGGTCCAGACCACCGGCCGCCTTTCACGCAAACGCCTGCTTGGCTGGACGAAGTCGAGGTTTCTGTCGTTGCGTACAACGCGTTCCGTTCGCAGTTGTTGTATGGAACCTCCGACGGCCGTTTTGCGACCGTGGACGTGCAGTACGAAGCCACATTCCCCGAACGAGGCGGACGCGAGGTGTCGGTCCAACTGCGAGAAACGCCCTTGATGCGTATCAGCCCTGCGGAAGTGCCGGTGCAGCGACTGGCCTACGGGAATTCCGGTAACCAAGCGATCGTGGCTGCCATGCAGCAGGTGCACGACCGCTACGAGTTGCATGCCGTTTCCCTGGTCCAACAGCGAACGTTGCTGGGGGATGGTGAATTGTCCGTGGACCGCTCTTACGATCTCTCGGAACATCTGGACGGAAAGCCCGAGCACCTCTTGGTGCCCTCGGACGCTGATGGTGTGTTGATCGGCATGGACGATGGCCGAGTATCGTACCTGCATTTCGACGGTCACGAGTTTCACAAGCGGCAGATGTTTGTTCCGTTTCGGGATCTGGACGATCGTCGTATCGTCAGCATGGATTTCCTGCTGGGCGATGTGTCGCTGGTCTTCACCGCGTCTTGCGGCGCCAATCGGATTTTCAGCCTGTACCGTGATCCCCAACGAGATGCGCGGGTTTGGGGCCACACCAAGACGTTCCCGGACTTGGAACGAGGCGCGAGTTTTTATTCGGCCGCCATGCGGAACAAGGCGTTTCTGATCGGCGGCGGCCACATCGCCTCGCTGCGGTATGCCACCACGGAGAGCGTCCGCTGGGAAGAAGCGTTGCCATTCTGGATAACGCATGCCGCCTTGGGGCCGCGTTATGACCGCATGCTCTTTTTGGACGACCAGTACACGCTGCACTGCTACCGCTTGAACGATCCGCACCCGCAGGCCGCTTGGCGGACCTTCTTCGGTAGAATCCAGTATGAAGGTCAATCCGCTCCCGAATTCGCCTGGCAGTCCACCGGTGGCCGGGACGATTTCGAGCGGAAACTGTCCCTGGTCCCGCTGATCCTCGGGACGCTGAAGGGCACCTTCTACGCGATGATCTTTGCGCTGCCGATCGCGCTGTTGGCCGCCATCTACACCTCGCAGTTCCTCCGGCCCGAGATGAAACGTTTCGTCAAGCCGGTCATGGAGATCATGGCGTCGCTCCCGTCCGTCGTGCTGGGCTTTCTGGCCGCCCTTTGGCTGGCGCCCATCATCAGCAATGCCGTGCCATCCGTCTTGTTGGCCATGGGTGCCATCATCGTTGCGGCGCTGGTGGTTGGCTACCTATGGGGCCTGTTACCGCAGCGCATCCGCGTGCAGTTGAAGCCCGGGTATGAGTTCTTGGCCTTCGTGCCGGTCATGCTGCTGGTCGCCTACGCCGGGTGGCAGTTGGGGTTCGTGGCCGAGCGGCATTGGTTCGTTGTCGAGGATCCAAGCACAGGGCTGCAGATCGCAGATTTTCGGTTATGGTTCCCATACGCCACGGGCCTGGGTTTCGAGCAGCGAAACGCTTTTGTTGTCGGTTTTGTCATGGGCTTCGCGGTCATTCCCATTATCTTCACGATCACCGAAGACGCGTTGTCCAACGTGCCGGAAGCGTTCCGGTCGGGATCGCTGGCCCTGGGTGCCAGCCGCTGGCAGACGGCGATCCGCATCGTGCTGCCCACAGCGTCGGCCGGCATCTTTTCGGCCATCATGATCGGTTTGGGGCGAGCGGTCGGCGAAACGATGATCGTCGTGATGGCGACGGGCAACACGCCGGTCACTGAATTCAACCCCTTCACGGGAATGCGCACGCTATCGGCCAACATCGCCGTGGAACTGCCCGAAGCGCCCTACCTCGGCACATTGTATCGAACCCTGTTCCTGGGCGCCCTGGTGCTGTTTCTGATGACGTTCCTGGTCAATACCGTCGCGGAGATCCTGCGGCAGCGTTTACGAGAAAAGTACCGCGCGGTGGAGTAAAGGTGAAAGGGGACTGTAATGGGAACAGACGCCAATCGTCGTGCCCCAGAAGACATCGTGTGCAAAGATGCGGACTCCCGAAGGTCCACGCGTCCCCGAGGCGAAACGTTCGTCTGGGTGACGGCAATGGGATTGACGGTCGGTCTGACGATGATCGTGTTTCTTCTGGGGCTGGTGGTCGTCAACGGTTTCGGCGTGTTTTGGCCCCGAAGCGTAGCGTTGATCGAGTTCCGGGAGGACCGCGGCACTCGATTTCAAGGCGGAACCAAAGCGTTGGGGGTCATCACGATCGAACAAGAACGCGACGTACGGGACCTGAGCCTCGAGCAAAGGGCCAGTCTCCACGCGGCCGACCGTCGGGAAAAGCAACTGTTTTTGGGCAACCGCGACGCGTTCGGACAAGCCTTTGCTTTTTTTCCCGCAGGGGACATACGATCCGTCACGTATCCCGACGACGTCATCCGAGCCGAGCGGCTGGAGTGGGGCGATGCCTTGTTCTTTCCGGTCCGATTGGAAATGGAAGATGGCAGCGTCATCCAGGCTGACGATCCCACCTTCAACTCACTTCTACTCAAGCGGGTCGACGACGTAGCAGCACGGCGCGCGCAGATCCATCAGATCGAACGCTACGAAATCGGTCGGATCAACCTTCAGATGCACCAGTTGGAACAGGAGGAACGATTCTATTCCCGTCAGGACGAGTTGACGGCTCAGCAGCGTTCCGATCGCGCAGCGGTCGCTCGGCGCATGGACCAACTGCGGGCCCAATATCAGCCGTTGGCCGATCAGGCTGCCCGGCTGAGATCGAAGCAGCACCAGGATACGTTCGTGTACCGCTTGGTGACCGGTGACGAGCGTTCGATGTCCGTGGGTCAGATCGTCCACTACTACTATCCCAATCGTCTGACCTTGGTAGGTCGCGCTCAGATTTTTGCCGGTCAGCTCTGGCGATTTTTGAGCGGATTTCCCCGCGAAGCTAATACGGAGGGTGGCATTTTCCCCGCGATCTTCGGCACGTTTGTCATGACGTTGATGATGAGCGTCGCGGTGATGCCCTTTGGAGTGATGGCGGCGATCTATCTGCGGGAATACGCGAGGCAAGGGCTGTTCGTCCGCGCTGTTCGCATCGCGATCAACAACCTGGCGGGGGTGCCTTCGATCGTCTTCGGCATCTTTGGGCTCGGTTTCTTTGTCTATTTCGTGGGTGGGGGAATCGACCGCATGTTCTTCGATCGGGCGCTTCCCACACCGACCTTCGGCACCGGCGGCATCCTGTGGGCGTCGCTGACGCTGGCGCTGATGACGGTGCCCGTCGTCATTGTCGCGACCGAAGAAGCGCTGGCCGCCGTGCCGCGGGGGGTGCGTGAGGGCTCGTTGGCATGCGGTGCTTCGAAATGGCAAACGATTCGCTATCTGGTCCTGCCGGCCTCCGCACCCGGCATCATGACGGGGCTGGTCTTGGCGATGGCGCGCGGGGCCGGTGAAGTCGCCCCGTTGATGCTGGTCGGTGTCGTTGCCCTGGCGCCGAACCTGCCGCTGGACAGCGTGTTTCCCTTCATCCATCTGGAACGGAAATTCATGCACCTGGGCTTTCACATCTATGACCTGGGGTTCCAGTCACCGGATTCGGAGGCCGCCAAACCGATGGTGTTTGCCACGACCCTGGTCCTGATCTTGCTGGTGGTCGTTTTGAACCTAGTCGCCATCCTGGTCCGCAATCACCTGCGGAAAAAGTTCACCGCGGATAAGTTCTAGAAAGAGTCACGAGCACGAACATGAACGACAAGCATGACGGAACCGTTGCAGCGACGGGTGGGGCGAGCGAGATCCAGCAACGCCGCGTCCAGGTTGCCCAGCGCCGGAAAAAGATCGACAACGATGCCAGCGCACAATACATCCAAGTTTGTGATCACAGTTTCTTCTACGGATCGGCCCAGGTCCTGTTCGACCTGAACATGGATATCCCGGAACGGCAGGTGACCGCGTTGATCGGCCCGTCAGGCTGCGGCAAATCGACCCTGCTGCGGAACTTCAACCGTATGAACGATTTGATCGACGGCATCTCGCACCGTGGAGATATCCTGATCGACGGCCGAAGCATCTACGATCCCTACCTGGAAGTCATCTCGCTGCGAAAACGGATCGGCATGGTCTTTCAAAAATCCAATCCGTTTCCCAAGTCGATCTACGAAAACATTGTGTACAGCCTGCGCGTGGCCGGCAGGAACCGTCGCGCCGAATTGGATGAGACCGTGGAAAGGTCGTTGCGGGCTGCCGCCCTGTGGGACGAAGTGAAGGACCGGTTACGTGAAACCGCGTTCAGTCTGTCCGGCGGCCAGATGCAGCGACTGTGCATCGCCCGGGCGATCGCCAACCGCCCCGAGATCCTTTTGATGGACGAACCGTGTTCAGCGCTGGATCCCGTCGCCACGGGCAAGATCGAGGACCTGATCCACCAACTGAAAGAAGAGTACACGATCATCATTGTGACTCACAACATGCAACAGGCCGCGCGGGTGTCGGATCGAACGGCCTTTTTGTACATGGGCCGGCTGATCGAATATGATGATACGGAAACCATCTTTACCAATCCCACGGAAGAACAGACCGAGGCCTATGTTTCCGGCCGTTTCGGCTAAGGAATATCGGCTTCGATGATTCGAATCGGAGAAAAGATACGATGTCCGTCCACTTGCATCGGGCCGTCGACAAGCTGAAGCAGGATCTACTCTCGCTGTGCGCGTTGGTCGAGGACCAGACGCAACGTGCCGTGCGAGCCCTGCTGGACCGAGACCTGCATGCCGCGAAGGAAGTCCAGCGTCGCGATGCGGAAATCGACCAACGCGAGGTTGAGGTCGAGGAGGACTGCTTACGGGTACTGGCGTTGTATCAGCCGGTAGCTGGCGATTTACGCTTTATCGTCGCCGCGTTGAAGATCAATAACGACCTGGAGCGAATCGGCGACCTGGCCGTGAACATCGCCCGCAAGGCGGCGACCTTCGCCAGCCTTACGCCGATGGAGATTCCTTTCGATCTGGCCGGCATGTGGCGGAAGACGCAGGCCATGCTCCGCGACAGCCTCGACTCGCTGGTGAATCTCGATACGGCTCTCGCAGAAAACGTCTGTCTCCGTGACGATGAAGTAGACCGGTGCAAGCGAAACATTCGTCTGAAATGCACCGAAATGATCCGGCAGGATCCTGAGCTTACTTCCGCGCTGCTGACCCTGATGGCTGCCTCACGCAACCTGGAGCGTATCGCCGACCAGGCGACGAATATCGCCGAGGACGTCATCTACATGGTCGAAGGCAAGATCGTTCGACACGGCGAGGGAAACGGTCACCCGCACTGAGCCTCTTCGAGAAAGCCGCACTTATCGAAGCTGT
>SKVE01000215.1 GCA_007129635.1 Planctomycetaceae bacterium | reverse complement strand
TGGGCCACTGTGGCGGCCACACGCTCCCGCCCGCGCTCGGCAAGTCGGCGGCTCAAGAGAGCAACTAATTCCGCTTGAGCGTCCGCATCGAGTCCGGCGTCCAATGCGCCGTGGCTGAGTTTGGCCCACAACGACGGTTCGTTAAAATGCTCGCTGTAGTCGTCCTTGTCGAAGCCCTGCTCGCTCGTCATTCGTCGTTCCCTCCAAACCCACTCGGCACCTTCTCCACCAACTCCCGATGCACCACGCTGCCCCGTCGTGGAACCACCTTGGGCACCGCCCGTCCTCGTCCGGTCCACACCAACGCCATGTGACCCTAGCCTATTCCCCAGAAGATCACAACTACGCGGGCGGTGTATGACCGTGGGTTTTGCCCAAATTCTTTTTCGCAATCTCGGCGGCTTGCGTGCCGGGAAAGTTCCGAAGAATGTCTTGCAGTACGCTAATCGCCCCCTCGCGATCTCCGTCATGCGCGAGCTGACGGGCTCGTTCGAACTGTGCCTTGGCCAGTTTCTCCGAGTCGATCTCCTCCACGGATACGGACGGTTGTGTCTCCGGTACTGCCGGGGAAGATTTCTGCTGCGGAATCGGCGGAGGAGCTTGCCAGCTCTCGCTCGGTGCGGCGATGTCTTCGGAATCCTTTGACTGAAGCAGATCGGAGATCACGACAATCGCATCCCGTGCCTTTGCCAGATCGACCGGAACTCCCTCGATGACATTAGGCTGGAATGCAACAGAAATGGGTGGCCCACCCCAAAGGCTGTCATCATGCCAAGAAACAGGACGAAAACTGCGTAAACCAGTGGCTTCAGAGGTCTGTGAAACCCGGCACAAAGCACCGCAATGCGGTTCAGGGGAATGAAGTGATGCCGTTCCCCAAATAGACTAGCGGAGCGGCATTGGACACTGGTCGGCGTTACGGTCAGGGACGTGGTGGTGTCAAGACCGAGCAAGGTAAGCAGGAAAGACACGACACCTCGCCTCCGACCGACACTCTGTACCACGGCAAAGCGTGGCTGTTGCGGTTGCTTCCGCAATTCGAATCGCTGAAGCGCCAGAATAGCATTTGTTGACAGCATTGCTCCCTCCGCAAAATGAAGTAGTTACATCGGCACTGAAACGCTGACCTGCTGGTAGAACTGCGAGAACTCCCAGGAGATGGCTTCGGCAGGCGATTGTCGTTGACGGTCACGGCTCGGTCGTCATGCGCACAGATGGCAGCGGCCGTGTTGCTCCGGCGTCTGAAGCCGATTCCGGGCGACCGTGCCGTACTTCACATGGTCGAATTCACCGGCCAGGACGCGGCGAATGATGGTCTCCGCCTCGTCGTAGGTCATCCAGGAGAACGTCAAGGACTCGATTTGTGCGTAGTGGTCGCTGTCTTCTGGATCATCTCCAGCGAATCGCTCAGCGTCTGGGTGTTGTCGCGGTACCGTTGGATGTAGTCGGCGCTCCGGGTGGTGGTTTCTAGGCCGAGTGCCCGGGTATCTTGTCACCTTCAACTTGAATTCTGGGGTGCGGAATGTGAGTAGCTACGTGGTACGGGAGCAACCACGGACGAGAATTCGACGAACAACCCCAACAAACTCAGCACGAACAAACAACGAACTTAGTCGCTGTTGGGCCAAGTGAGGATTGCCTCGCTCGGCACATCATGCTCCAGCAGCCCAAGCAATGGACCTTCAATTCTCACATGCACCCACGCCTCCCAGGAGACGTTCAGCTTCGTGCGGTCAACGCGCACTTGATCTCGACCGGGCGCGTCAGCAAGGATGCTATCGATTACATTCGCGGTCTCCGCATCAATGAATTCCGCACACCATCCGCCCCATTTTGGGCCGGTGAAGTGCGCGAACAGACGTTCGCACTTGCCGCTATGCGCACCGGCAAAGGGAATAAGATAGCCCTCGATCTGTGACGGGAGGCAGGCATGTCCACCGGTCTGATTTCGATAGACAATCTGACTTGACGCCGGAACGATCAAGGCCAAGCTTTCAAGCTCGTACAGAAGCACGGTGGTATCTTTGGTCATCGGTTCTCCAACGAAGGGTTTGGACGACCGTCGCCCAGCCGGCCGAACTGTAGGTTACCATACCACGGCAACGGTGACAAATATTGTTCGCAGTCCCTGCTCGGTGTCGGGACCGGGCCAGCCATCGCTGTGACGATTCGGCGTCTCGAGAGAAGCCGCACCCGTTCTTTTGGATTGCGTCCCTGCCCTGAAAATTCCGAACGACGCCGTCATCCTTCCCCTCGCGTTCTTTCTGCCATCCTAGGTTCTGTAAGATGATGCCTGTCCTTTTGATCTCCTTTTGATCACTGACGCACTTTCTGCCCCCTCACCCTGCCCTCTCCCACGAGGGGCGAGGGACATTGGACGGTTATTTCTCGAACGGTGCTTACCGGGTTTTCAGTCGGCTTAATTGCTGAGCGACCAGGGCGGACCAGCCGTGGTTCCAACTGGCGTGCAGGGCGCTGGACAAGGCGGTATCGATCGGTTCGCCTCGTTGTTGGCGCAGGTGATCGGCCAGGGAGGCGATGCTGGCCCGCCAGGGTTCGGGCAAGTTGTCGGTCAGTTGTTGGACTTCGTCCGGCTCAAGTTCGCGCAGGATTTCACCGGCTCGCAACAGGCAGCTTCCGGCCAGGCTGTTTCCATCCAGCAGAGGATGGTAATCGTGGCGGAAGAAATCGACGTCCATCATGGTCAAGCCGCGTTCGGCGAAAAGGGAGGCCACGCCGGGCTTGAAAGGCATCAGCACCCAGGCGATGACGAGATGACAGACGGGTCCGATCTCGTCGCTGTAAAACGCGCGGCGCAGTTCTTCAGTGGTGTGCGAACCATGCCCGGCGATGGTTAGCCCTGTCTCACGCCAGACGATCCAGGGCCACGTCCCCCGCGGGAAGAAATGGTCCGCCAGAGGTAGACTGCTTCCAATCATAAGGTTTAAGCACAGCCTAGAATGGTAGTCATGGGGGATGATGAACTTGGTTTCATCCTGGCTGATCGTCCGTACAATCCACTGATCGATCGGTTGAAGAACATCCAGCTCGATCAAACGTCGCGCGAGACGCCACGAATCAGGGCGCCATTGTTCGGTATCTAAGGCTGGCTTAACTTGGGCGCAATATGTGAAGAAGGGGCGGATCCATTGCTCCTCGGTCAAGACCATCAGCAGCGAACTCAAGGGACGGTCTGCCTGAAAGCGATTGGCAGCGGTCTCCCGCTGCTGGAGCAACGGGGCTGCTGATTTGGCGAACGCGCCCTCGCGAAACTCGCCGTGAATCCTGCCGTACTTGGAGCTGCCGGTCAGCCGCAGCAGGCGGCCTGTCTTGGCATCGACGACGATGCTGTCGTTCCGGAATCGAAGGGTCAGTTGGTCGCCCTCCCAAACAGGCTGTACGAACTGGCGCGTGGACAACGCGATGGCGACGGGCGGAGAGATGGTGAAGCACAACTGTAGCGGGTTTTCGTGGTGCTGGTCATTGTTCGACGATCTCTCCAGAAGCATCTTGAGTCGGAAGTACTTGTCAGGTTGCTCCGGATCATCGTTTTGGTCGATGCACACCATCACGTTGATGTGGCCGTTGGGACGAGATATCTCGAAACGCTGACCGCGACCTGGCAGCAGCAATGCCAGCGTGCCCGGCACCGAAAGTACGGCAAGACTCGCCGAGTCATTCAGCGAGCCATCTACTGACACGGCACGAGACCAACTGGAAAAACCGTGCGACGGGGACAGGATCATTTCGGTCTGGCCCGCCTGACTCGTGGTCGACCAGTAGAGATCCGCTTGCCAACCGTCCTCGTTTGCCAGCCACTCGCTCAGCCGCAACAACGCCTGCTGCTCGCGAGTCAGCGGCTGGTTCAATCCAGGTGCATCAGGCGATTCGATCAGAGTAATCCGCAATCTGGCTGGAGAATCCCCGGCGAATGTCGCCTTCGGTTCCAGTTTCAAATCGAGGAAACGCCCACTGCGCCAGAGCATATACTTCAGCCGACTCCGTTCGCGCCGGGTCAACAGCGAACCGGGACGCAGCTCCAGGTAATCCAGGATGGCTTGTCGCCCATTGCGTATCGCACCGACGATCTCGATATCTTCGATCACCGTCGGCGGGCCCTCGTCGATCAACGTCACTACCAACTCCACCGTCCGGGTCGCCCGATCCACCACTAGCTCGAGCTGGAACTGAGACGCGCCAAACCCAAAGTCCCACAGAGCGGCCCGCACCGTTTTGTTCAGATAGTCGCGTGCCATGGCGGACATCCGCGCCGGCTTGCCGTGCGGCCAAACCGCTTCTTTCAGAGCCACCTTCCTGCCATTGCGATCCAACCAGTGGACCTGATGACGCGCCGGCGGAGCGGAGAATACCGGCTGGATGGCCTTCTCAGGCACGTACGGCAGCGTCAACCGCTCGATCAACTCAGCGACCGGAATCGACACCGCCCCTTCGATCCTGACATCGCCGCACAGGTACACCGGCCCCTCGTCGATCATCGCCTCCAGACAGTGCTGCACCCGGTTGATCCGGACCTCGACACGCGCGTCCGCGTAACCGGCTTGATGGTAACCAGCCAGCAAACGTCCTTGCACGATCCGCGGAAGCGACTCCAGCGAGGCACGGGGATGGGCCGCGACAATCGTGGGAAAATCGCCTGTGAGCACATCGCGGAGCTGCTGCGGCGCGAAAGCGTGCGCACCATGCACCATCAAATTCGACATGTTGCCGAACTGATCCACCGGCTCGGGTTCCATAGCCGTCAATACAGAGAGACAGGCCAGGAGACTCAGCCCGACCATCAACCGGGTGGTTATGACGCTCATCCAAATCCTTTCGTCAAGCGAACCCTACGCCTAGGGCGGAACACACCACTTCAGCGCCGGCATATTAGCAACTTTCGCCATTCTTCGAAAGATGAATGATCTACGATCGACCTCTTGTACGAAAGTCGAAAAGGACAGGCATTATTGTCTCCCATTCCCAGGGGATCGCAAAAAGCGGGAACCTTGGGTATACTATGAGGCTTCGGTTGACGGTTTATTCCGCGTTCGTTTTACGCGTCCTGTTCGGAAGACTCTTGGAGACCAGATCATGCGCACAAAGGTGGGAACGTTCACGGCGGTGGGGTTGGTGCTGGCCAGTTGGCTGGGCGCTGCGGCGGACGAACTCGTCCTGCCGCAGGAAGGGCTGGTGCTGTGGCTGGACGCGAGTGATTCAGCATCACTGGTGCTTGCCGAAGACCGGGTTGTCGAGTGGAAGGACCGGTCGTCTCATGCACATCGGGCTGTGCAGACGGACTTCAGTCATCGGCCGAGGCGGATCGACGGCGCGGTGAACGGCCAAACTGCGGTCCGGTTCACCGGTGGGCAATTCCTGAACCTGGGCCAGCCAACAGCTCTCGACCTGCCGCCGGGCACTCCCTTCACCATCGTCGCCGTGTACCGGACGGACGAGGGCAAGTTCGGTACGCTGCTGGCCCAAGGCGGCGGCCCTGAAACGGGACGAGCGTACCACTTCTACACAGCCGCTGGCCGTCTGGGCGGGATTGTGCATGGTGTGCGCCGCGAGACGCCGCAGGATGCCGGGCCGCAGTTGGCCGCCTTGGTCAGCGACGGTCGCCAAGTTCAGCTCCTGCACGATGGCCCGGAGGTCCGGTTCGCCGCCGGTCAAGGCCGCTCGCCGGGCGACGTGCTGGTGGGCGCGCGGCGCGAGACGGCCGATAACATGGGCACCTTCTGGCCGTTGGAAGGGGACCTTGCTGAGTTGATCGTCTACCGAGCGACACTCGACGCCCAGCAGTTCGCACAGATCCATGCCCGGCTTCGCAATAAGTATGACTTGAACGACCCGGCAGACACCTTGGCCCAAACGGTCGAAGATCACCCGGCCCGCGCTGCGGAGTCGCTGCTGCGGTTGGCCGAACAGAACCGGTTGGACAACGACCTGGTCCGATGGGCGGGCGAATTGCTCGGCAGCGACGACCCATTCGCCCGCGGGATGGCCGAATGGGCGATCGCGATGAAGGTGGGCGGCGAAAACAATGGACAACAGGCCGTTTGGCACAGCGACGATTCCGCACCGTGGCTGGAACGTTACTTGGGACTGAGCCCGCAGCAACGGTTGGAAGCCGACTGGGTCCGGCAAGCCGTTTCTCGAGGCATCCACCGCGAGGGCGCCAGGATGCTGGACGATCTGGACGCGATGCTGCAACGCGCCCAACGGATGACAGCCGACTTCTGGCCTGATCAAAATCCACCGGTCCCGCTGGAAGACAAGCTGGCCGCACTGAGCCAAGTGCGTGCGGAACTGGCGGAAGCCGCGGCTCAGGGCCCACGGGGATTGAACACCGCCCGCCGCCGGTGGCTCGATGCGCGGCGTTTGCTTCGCGAAATCGTGCTGGCCAACCCGGCGCTCGACTTTCAGCAACTCGTCTTCCTCACCCAACACACGCCGCATACCGTGCGGAACATCACGCGTTCGTACGCCTGGAAGCACAAACCCGGGGGCGACATCATGATCCTGGACGATCTGGCCGCTGGCGGTCCCGCACGCCCGCTGCTGGACGGCCGGTTGGGACCAGGTTACGTCTGGGGCCTGGACCTGTGGTGGGATGCCGACCGCGTCCTATTCAGCTATGCGCAACTTCCCAACTGGCCGCCGCCCGTGGACACCACACGTTACGCCATCGAGGGTCAGAATGTCTTCGAGTTGCGGAAGATTTTCGAGCCGGTCCGGTTGTACGAGGCGGCGATCGACGGCTCGCAGATCGTCCAATTGACCGATGACCCTTACTGGAGCGACTTCGAGCCGGCTTACACGGCCAGCGGCGATGTGGTGTTCGCGTCCGACCGAGGCGGCACGGCCCCCCAGTGCGGCATCGTGGACTACGACCACACGAACCCGAACCTGTATCTGCTGTCGCGTGGCGGCAGTCGCCTGGTTGCGCCGTCCGCCGACAGGTTGGCTCGCTACGAGCCGCAACCGATCGTCCGCCCGTTCACTCACAGCAAGGACCTGGACCGGTACCCGTACAGTCTGGACGATGGGCGCATCGTGTACACGCACTGGGAGTACCAGGAACGGGATTTCATGGAAGTCCACTCGCTGTGGACGGCTCGTCCCGACGGTTCGATGTCCGACGCACTGTTCAAACAGCACATGCCGGCGCCGCTGGCGTTGCGGACCGCGCGCAGCATCCCCGGCACCGCCAAGCTGGTAGCCATCGCCACCGGCCATCACACGTTCAGCTACGGGCCGGTGGTGACCATCGATCCGGGGCATGGGCTGAACGCCGAGTCCGGGTTGCGGATCGTGACGCCGGGCGTCAAGCCGCAGGAAGGTCCGATGGCCGGTCACCCTGTCGATCTGGGCGGAGTAGCCGATGCGGGCGGGCTGTACCGGAGCCCGTGGGCGTTGAGCGAGACGTGCTTTCTGGTGTCCTACGCCTATGCCCGGCCCAACTGTACCGCACCGGCCGGCGTCGACTCGAACGGATTCGGCTTATACGTGATCGACGCCTATGGCAACCGCGAACTGCTGCACCGCGATCCGCTGCTGGGCTCCGCGACGCCGATTCCACTACGGCCCAGGCCACGACCGCCGCTATTGACCGAATGGACGCCAGCCGACCAGTCCACGCCAGGGGCTGTCCAGGCGGAGTCGTCCGGATCGGAGGGCCAGGCGATTTGTTTTGTCGCCGATGTGTACCGCCACATGCCGGAAATCGAGCGCGGCTCGATCCGGCACCTGCGCATCGCACAGCACGTGCCTTGGCCATACGATCCGGAAGGGGGGACGCTGGACTACATCTCCGGCGTGGCGGGGCAGAGACAACTGGCGTTCCAAAGCTGGTCGCCGGTCCGGGTGATCGGGACGGTGCCGGTCGAGCCGGACGGTTCGGCCTACTTCACAGTCCCCGCCGACGTGGCCATCTATTTCCAGGCCCTTGATGATCGGCAGATGGAGATCCGGCGAATGCGGTCGTTCGTTTCTATGAAGCCGGGCGAGGTCCGTAGCTGCCACGGATGCCACGAATCGCAAGGCCGTCCGCCCGAGGCAACAACTGGGTTGAGTCTAGCATTGACGCGAGCCGCCTCGGTTCCCACGCCGCCGTCGTGGGGTTCCGAGCGGTTGTTGGGTTACGAGTGGTTGGTACAGCCGGTCTTCGACCGGAATTGTGTGGAGTGTCACGGCGCCAAGCGACCCGAGGGAGGAATCGACTTGAGTGCGGTGCGCGCCGACGACGGCCTGTTGATGTCGTACCACACGCTGTTCGGCAGCCGAGGGGACGGCAAGCCCACCAGTTCTATGTTGGTATCGACCGCCGACCGTTTTTCTGATGCCTCGATCACCCAGCCAAAGCAGTTCGGTTCCCACCAGAGCCGCTTGATCCGCACGCTGCTGGACGATCCCCTGCATCGCGAGCACGCGTCGTTGACCGCAGACGATTGGACCGCGCTGGTCACCTGGGTCGATGCCAACGCACCGTACTACGGCGACTTCATCAATAAACGCCCCGATTGCGGCGGCCCGCCCCAGCGGGAATCGCTGCCCGCCACAGCTCGCGCGCCGCAAACAGAAGAATAGACAGGGCCGCAAGCGACTAGCAATCGAGGGACTTGCCGCTGCTAACGAGAATTGTTACAATCAGGAGATCTACTCCCGTCATTCGGCGCACCTTGCCGAACAGCGGTTGGTGCGAGCGAATGCGGAACGTGTTTCGACGCAGTCCCCGGATTCGGGATTGCGTCAAGGTTTTACTCCACCAACGCCCTTGGGAGTGATGATGATGAACAGGTTTTGTTTGGTTTGTTTCATTGTGGGACTTACCGGCACTGTGATGGCTGATGTGGAGCGGGGCAGTAAAGCGCCCGACTTCACCGTACATCGCCGCGTAACGCTCGATGACTTCACAGGCCAGCAGCCGTTGCTGCTGGTAATCTCAGCCACCTCCTGCCCGTGGGCTCGCGCGGAGATGCCGCAGATGCAAAAACTGCATGAAGCCGGTCACGATCTGGGCATCCTGGTGCTGAATTCGGAGCGGAAGCTGGATGCGGACGGTCTGGCAAAGTGGATGGCTGACAACAACTATACATTTCCGACAGCATCGGACCAGGACCTGAAAAACGCCAAGGCCTACGGCGCGAATCACACGCCGACGTTCTATCTGATCGACAAAGAAGGTACGATCCAGTTCATCCATGAAGGCAGTGGCGGGGACTTGCCCGAGGCAGTGGTGGCCGATAGTATCGAACTGGCCAAAACCGGCAAGGTCAGTCGAACCGAGCCCGCCATCGCCAAGGGAAAGGGGTGACAAATCCGCTACTAACGCTCGGTTCGAGCGTTCTGCTCTTTGATTCGTCAACCCCAGAGCCTAAAGCAGTCGGCGTTCGGATGACCGACTGCTCTCAGGCAACTCGCAGGAAATATTCTACCCGCAGCGCTGTGGCCGGTCTCTTGCGCTGTGGCCGGTCTCTTGCGCTGTGGCCGGTCTCTTGCGCTGTGGCCGGTCTCTTGCGCTGTGGCTGGTCTCTTGCGCTGTGGCCGGTCTCTTGCGCTGTGGCCGGTCTCTTGCT
>SKVE01000607.1 GCA_007129635.1 Planctomycetaceae bacterium | reverse complement strand
CCTAGCTGGGTGTCCCCGTAGTTAGCTGGGTGTCCCCGTAGCTCCCCGTAGCTGGATGTCCCCTAGTCACGTTATCAGGGTTGTTGGCGAAGCCCTGAGAGCCGAGACGCGACGATTGGCGGAAGACGATCCGGGTGTTCACCGCTGACACCGTCATGCCCGAGATGGACACCGATCATATCGTCACCCTGAAGGATGTCCCTAACCGTCACCTTGACGAGTCGGCGCGTCGTAGCATCAACTTGCATCGCAAGTCGCTGTCGGGCACCAGAATCTCTTCGAGCGTTCGAAAACCAAACCGCTCGTACAACGCCGCGCTGCGTGGGTTGACGGTCTCCAGGACACAATCGACTTGCGTTTGGTCCAATCGCTGGAGCCTGTCGGTCAGCAGCTTACTCGCGAGCCCCCGGCCCTGATGTTCGGGGTCGACGCCCAGCATGTGCAGCAGCCAATGCGGTTGCGGGACAAGTCGATGGTAGCGCCGCTCGATCACGCCTCGAAAACTCAGCATACGTCGGGTGCCGTTGATCCCGATCAGGAAAGGTAATCGCCATCCACCGGTGTACAACAATCGTGGCAGCGAGGCTTGAGCTTCCGCCGGGGGCAGCCAGACGGCCACACCATGGATCGCATCGCCCACGCCATCGACCTGGCCGTAGCGGATGCCATGTTGGACCACCAGCGTACACAATCGACGCAGCATTCGGTCGCGGCGATTCGCGTTCGGCAGCAGGTGGTCCATCAACGGGTCGTTGGCAAAGGCTCGTGCCAAACACCTTCCGGCGGCCGAGGCATCGGACAGAATCAAGCGTCGCATGTGTATTCACTCCGGCTGCTTTGCTCGGTGCTAAGGGGGGTCGATGCCGGCGATCAGAGTTCTGACTGCCGGGTGACTGATGGCTCCTTGGCCGTCGTCCAGTTGGAAATGGATCTGACGCTCGGAGCTCGGACGAACGCCTGCCGAGTAGCTGATGTGCCGCAACAAGTTTTGTACGGCGACTCTGGTGGCTCGTTCGGTCAGCATGACGGTCACGCCTTCGGCATGTCGATCCTCGCTGGCCAGATGACCGATCACCACAAGACCGTTGCCATCGCCCGCATCGAACAGCACTCTTTCATCGACGACCTGGATCTGCCCGTCGTCTGCCCCACCGCTTTGAATCGCAATCTGCTCGTCTTCCGCCGGTTCACCTTCGACAACTTCCAACCAGACCGATAACCGACCGTCGCCAAAATGGGGTGTGTCGGGATCGTCCAGCGACGCGTGCGGATCGACGACGACCGGTTGCCCCGGGGTATTGTAGATCCGTGGTTCTTCGGTGATCGTGATGGTGGGCGAGATGTTGATCGACGAGACGATGATGGCGAATCCATCGCTGCTGGCCGTCAACAGGCGGCGTCCATCGTGCGAGATATCGATCGCCGTCACCACAGCCGCGTGCCGTTTCAAGTTTAGCATTTGTTGCCCACTGTCGGCATCCCAAACCTTGGCCATGGCATCTTGACTGCCGCTGAAGATCCGACGTCCATCAGGCGAGAAAACGATCGACGTAATACTCGCGGCGTGACCGGTCAGCAGAGTGATTTCGGTCCGCGTCCGGACATCCCAGATCTTGATGGTATTGTCATCGCTGCCCGTGGCCAATCGCCTGCCGTCCGGCGAAAACGCCACGCACCGAACGGCAAGATTGTGTGACCGTCCTTCGCCCAGGATTTGTTCTTCCCCGGTTTCGACATGCCAGATCCGCGCAGCGCCATCCGCGCAGGCTGTGGCGACACGTGTGGCATCCGGCGAGAAGATGGCGTGCAGCACGGGCGCGGGATGCGGAAAGAGATTCCGTGGAAGCGGCTTCGGTCCCTGGAGATCCCAGATCCTGGCCGAACCATCGTCGCCGGCGGTCAGCAGCAGGTGGTCACCGCCGGCGCTGGCCGGCCCGAAGACGGCCGAGTTCACGGGGTAGGCCCGATCGTCTTTCCGATGAGCCTGTGGGATCTTCAGCCGTACTTTGCCCCAATCGTCGGCCTGTTCTGCGACACTCCAGATCTTCACCGCGCCGTCGACTCCCGCCGTTGCCGCCAGGGAATCCGATGGCGAAAAGCAGGCGTCCGCCAGCGGTCCGTGGGGGCTGAATGTCTGAATCGCCTGGCCCGTATCGATATCCCAGAGCCTAGCGTAGCTGCCGCCGACCGTCAGCACCTGGGCGCCACCCGGCGATGGGAACGCGGCCCACACGGAACCACGGCCTCGATCGTCGGACCAAAGCGGACGGTACCCGCCGTCGCTCAGGTCCCAACGTTTCACCACACTGCTACCATCGGCCGTCATCGATGCCACGAGGACCCCACTGGCATCCTGGTCGAAAACAGCCGATGTCACGGCCTCGTCGCCGACGAACTGTCTGCGGAGTTCTCGGGCGGAATCCAGGTTCCAGTGGGTCAACTGGAATCCTTCCGTGGTGCTTTCCCCATTCCGTTGACTGGCCAGAGACAAAGTCACAACCTGCTGACCGTCCGATGCCAGATCCATACCACGCACGGCTCCGGGGTGTTTCAGCGTGCTTGCAGCAACTCGCCGTCCTGTTTCCGTGTCCCAACGCATCACCGTGTGATCTTCACAAGCGGTCAGCAGCGTGCGTCCGTCCGGCAAGAACCGAGCCGCCGTGATGGCAAAACCCGGCAGATGACCGATCAACTCGGCAGACACACGCCAAGCTTCCTGGGAACCGTCCCAGTGCCACACTTTTGCGTGACCGTTGGCATCCCCGGTAAACAATCGCCGCTGTCGTATCTCGTCGCCCGGCGAAATCGCCACGGCGGTGATTTCGAATTGGTGTCCGGTAAGGACTTCTGGCGAGGCGGTTTCCTGGTCGGCGTCCCAAAGCAGGGCGGCGGTGGTGTCGCTGCCGGTCAGGATCCATTTCCCATCGTCGGCCAGGGCCATGGCACTTCGTTGTCCTATGCCGTCGAATTGCCGGATTTGGCCGCCGCCCGTCAGATGCCACATTCGCACGGTGGCGTCGCCGGCGGTGGTCAACAGCCGTTGGTCGCCGGGCGGGAAGAACGTGGCTCGCGTGACCAGAAACTCGTGTCCCTCGGTCAATCGCCGAGTTTGTGTAGACGGTGCGTGGGACCTTTCCCCTGGGTCCTCTGCCCGGACCTCGATCGGTACCGATTCGTTCAGACGGGCGATCGCCCGCCCGTTCTGCAAATTCCAGAGGATGGCGGTTCCATCCGAGCCGGCCGTGATGGCTCGCTGGCCGTTGGCCGAGAACGAGGCCCCGGCAATCGGGCTGTCCTGGCCCCGAAGCACGCGATCTTCCTCGTAGGTCTGCACATTCCAGACCTTCACCTGGCTATCGTAGGCACCCGACAGAACGAATTGCCCCTGGGGGTGAAAGGCGGCCGCGCGAACCCAGCCCCCGTGCCCGCGAAAAACAAGCATGCGGTCGGCGTCATCCGCCGGGGCATTCAGATCCCACAAGCGGACCGAGTTGTCATGGCCGGCACTCAACACAAACGTTCCCTGCCGATCCCCGCAGCGCGACGAAAAGGCGATGTCGCGAATCTCTGCCGAGTGGCCTGCCAGGGTCTGGAAACCGGATGGTCCACGAAGCTCGGATTCCGATGCAGCGGTGGGATCGAGCAACGTGCTGGTCAGCCGCAGCTCCAAGGCTTCGAAGTCGAAATCTTCGATCTTATCCGGTTCCCATACCAGGACACGTTGATCCGCGCCACCCGAGGCGATCAGATTCCCATCCGGGGAAAACGCGGCGGCATAGACGGCGCCTTGATGGCCGCGGAACCGCGTGATCAGCGCTCTTTCTAAGGACGACCAGAGCCGTACGGTCCCGTCGTCGCCGGCCGTCACGATCCGCTGGCCGTCCGGCGAAAACCTGGCACTCCACACCGGGCCAAAATGGCCGCGCAACGCGCCCAGTTCCGCTCCGTTTTCCCAGTCCCAGACCCGAGCTGTCTCGTCCTGCGAACTGCTCAACAGGCGTTGTTGATCGGGAGAGAAATGCAAGCTGAGCACCGCGTCACGATGCCCGCTGAGCGTTCGTGCCAGGACATGCTGTTTCACGTCCGGACCGAGTTTCCAGAGCTTGATATCGCCCAAGCCAGCTCCGCCGGTCGCCAGGTACGAGCCATCCTTGGTCATGGCAACCGCTCGGACCGGTGCGCCGTGCGTCAGGACCGCCAGCTCTCGATAGGTCTCGGCGTCCCAGATCCGTACCCTTCCATCCACCATGCCCGCGATCACGTACCGGGCATCCGGCGAGTACAGCACGCACTCGACGCGGCCTTGGGCGTCCAACGTATGCTCCGCCAACTGGGAAAGATAACGGAGATGGCCCCACTCCCAGTTCCGCAACTGCGTCATGCCCGGCTGCTCGTAGACCTGCAGCAGACGCACGGCGTCCAGGAACGCATTGCTGGCGATCCGTTCCGCTGCCAGGCCGATTTGGGCCACGTACGAGGCCTCCTCCGCCTTGCGCCGTTGCTGGACGGCGATCTCCGTCTGCTGCTCGGCTCGGCTCCGCTGCTGTTCGGCCTGCTGTCGTTGGTCGTCCGCTTTCGTTCGCTCGTCCTCGGCGATATCCCGTTGCTGATCGGCGAACTCTCGTTGCTGAACGGCGATCAGACGCTGGGCATCGGCTTCGCGTTTTTGCTGCATGATCAGCACCAGGCCGATCGCCAAGATGGCAAACGAGATGGCAGCCAAGGCGACGGCGATGCGTTTGAACCGCTTGAGACGCAGGGCACGCGAGTTGCGTTCGTGTTGGGCTGCGGTCAATTGGTGGTGCAGCGAGGCGTGTTGCGGTTGGTTGGGATCGAGCAAGGACAGGCCGAGATCGTAATCCCCTTTTTCCAGAGCGGCGGTTGCGTAGGCCGCTTGAGTTTCGACGATGCCCGACCAAGCTCGTTGATTGCCTTCCCATAACGCGGCCGCCTCTTGAAACGCAAACAAGGCTCGCGAAAAGTCCTGGTAGTCGCGAGTTCGCAGCGAATTGGCCAAATCTTCTTCGGCCCGGGATGACAAAACGATGCTCTCCGAGTGGGCCTGGTACTGCCGGATCGCCTCCTGAAATGCCAGCACCGTTTCGTATCGGTCCTCGACCTTGGTCGCCATCGCGTTGCGAGCGATGTCCATCAGTTCGCCCGACTTGTCCGTGGGCTGGATCTCGTTGCGAGCCGCGGCGACCAGGCATTGCATGACGTTTTTGCCTGTGTGCGGTGGTTTGCCCGTTAAGATCTCGAACAGGATCGCGCCCAATAAGTAGACGTCGCTGGCCGGTCCGATCCGATCGATCTTGCCCGATGCCAACTCCGGCGCCATGTACGCCGGTGTGCCGCCGATGCTGGCCGCTTGCAGGATGCTGTCCGACTTGCCGAACGCGGCGGTGGCCATGGCGATCCCCCAGTCCATCACCAGGACTTCGCCGAAGTCGCCGAGCATGACGTTTTCGGGCTTCAAATCGCGATGCACGATACCGCGAACGTGGGCGAACGCGACCGCATCCGCAACGCTCATCAGAATGCGCAAGTTTTCCGCCAGCGATTTTTCCGCGATGACCTCGTTCCATGGCGTGCCGTGGACCCGTTTCATCGAGTAGAACAACGCGCCGCTCTCGTTCGCGCCCATGTCGTAGATGGGCACGATGTTCGGATGTTCCAGGTCGCCCGTGACCACCGCCTCGGAGAAGAATTTACCACGGTGGCCGTCATCGTCCTTCATGCCCGTCTTGAGCATCTTGACGGCGACGATCCGATCGATCGACGCCTGCCGAGCCGTATAGACCACCCCCATGCCGCCTTCGCCAAGGACGTCCAGCAGTTCGTAGTCGGTCAACGAGGAAGCCGCCTCGTTCGGCTCTCGCATGCTGCGTTGCTTGACGAGCAAAGACGTACTGGTCGACGTGGCTTGCGTGTCTCGCTTGATCGTCATCCCCGGTCTTGCATCGGTCGAGATGGACTGACGCCACATCTTCTCGACCATCTGCGCATCGCTCGCCGCCGACTCGGACGCTGCCGCGCGAGCCTTCGAGCCTCGGTCGGCCGATTGCCCCATCGAATCCACCTGGACCGTCTGACTGATCGCAGACGTTGCCGTTCCCGCCTTTCGCGACTCGGCGGGCGGCGCGACCGGGATGTCGACCGTGCTGTCGATCGGGGCATCGGGAGTGTCGCTATCCGACGTTGGCGGAGCGACCGGGATGTCGACCGTGCCGTCGATCGGGGCATCGGGAGTATTGCTATCCGACGTTGGCGGTGCGATCGGGATGTCGACTGTGCCGTCGATCGGGGCATCGGGAGTGTCGCTATCCGACGTTGGTGGCGCGATCGGGATGTCGACCGTGCCGTCGATCGACGCATCGGGAGTATTGCTATCCGACGTTGGCGGAGCGACCGGGATGTCGACTTTGCCGTCGATGGACTTCGACACCGTGGCGTCGCAAAGAGGGCAACTATCTTGGTGAGTGTTCGTCCCCTCCAGTTCGAGTCCGCACTTAGGACACTTCATTCGCGCGACCCTTTCTCTCCTGGACATTCGCTCGACACAGCCGGACCGCCTTGTTGGGAACGCGTTTGGCGTACTTTGCGATCGCCTGGTCAACACGCGCCTGCCACAAGGCGGATCCGACAGCGATGGCCCCAACCGACATCCGGCCGTCCTGCGATGGACCATGCTGCTCGGTCGCCCCTTGCTCTTCTTCGTCGCTCGGTTCCGCTGGCGATTCGCCGGACGTTTCCTCAGCCGTCGGACTCGGAGGCTGGGGCTGCTGCGGATCACGATCGACCGGTTTGCCCTCGCGCACATACAACTCTCGCACCAAGAACTCTTCCGAGGATCGTCCCTGACCGTGCTCGATGACCAGATACACCCGGTACCGGTCGTCCGGCAGAGCATTGACCAACCCACGCAGATCCCGCAACACTTCCGGCGGCAGTCTCAACACCACTGTTTCCCGGACACCGCCTGCATCGTCGATCGGCGTGACCACTCGTACCTCGACAAACCGCTCGGACCCGACCGCCACTTCGCTCGCGGCGCCCAGGTTGGCGATCGGTGGCAGCGGAGGATCCTGATAGGATCGCAATGCGGGTGGTGCGATGGCTTCAGGATCTCTTGCGACGAACAGAGCTGGCGCTTCGGGCGTCGGCAGCCCTCGGAAGACTGGCGTGAATCCCGCCGCTTCAAATGAAATCGACCGGTCGTTCGGTCCCCGATCGTATCGTACCACATAGTCCTCGCCATCGATCGTGAAGGTCCGCTCCTGGAACAGCGAACCGGTAACTTGGCCATCGCCATCGAAATCCGCGATCAAAAACCGGGCTTCCCAAGCCAGGGGCATGTATTGCAGATTCGGGTTCAGGATCGCCGCATTCAGAACCAAGTCATCCATCATGCGAAGCTGATCGTATCCGGTGCGATCCACCGGCGGCAACCCTCGCTGGGGACCGGCTTGACTTTGCCAATCCGCCAAGGCCGCAGCCCAAGCGGCGCTTCCTCCGGGATAAGGGAACCCCGGCGCCTTTCCCCAACCGGTCACGGGGTCCACCTGGCCACCGTTTCCGAAATCGATGTTCAGGTAAGAATTGGGCAGGAACTCGATCGGTCCCACCGTCAGGATGCCCGGCACCGTCGGAAACGCCCATGTCTCGACCACCGTCCCATCCGGCTTTGTCGTCGTGATCCACTCGGCCTGGTCCAGGATCGAGCCGGGATTGATATGGCCGCCGGGCGGCTCCAGAACCCACTCGGCGCCGACCTCCGGCATACCCAGCACGTACACGTTGCCTTGAACCACCCCCACGCCGCCCAGCATGGTATACTGTTCCGTGACGCGGATGGGTTCTCCACCGATCCAGACGCCATCCTCGGCTTGCTGGCCACCCACATAAACCGTGCTGGCCGGGGACGTGGAACCGTTGATCAGCAGCGTCCCCGCCATGATGTAGGTCGTCCCCGTGTGGGTGTTCAGGCCGTTAAGCATCAGGATGCCGGGTCCGGTTTTGTGCAGCGAGCCCGCTGCCGCGTCGTTGTCGGCCACCACGCCGCTGTACATCATCATGACGTCCCGCTGTACGAAAATCTCGCCGTAACCCGCACTGCTGGCCGGTCCCAAGGTGATTCCGCGATGCCCATCCAGCCAAAACGCATAAGGCAACTGGTCCGCCGGAACATCGCTACGGACGTACAGCGTGGCGCCGTCGATCAGGATGCTGTCGGGCATCGGCGTGTCCGGCGCGCTGCCCAAATGCCCATCCTTGCTGATGCTGAGCGTCCCGCCGGCGATCGTCGTTCCACCGCCGTAGGAGTTGTCGTCCGGGTTCGTGAGCGTTAGCCAACCGTCACCGGTCTTTACCAGACGGCCCGCGCCGGTGATCTGGCTGTCGATGACCGCGGTGGGATGCGAGTCGGTGGGAGCATCGGCCAGAGGGTCAGTCAACGCGTCGATGATCAGGTGGCTGTTCGGGTCCAGGATGTTCAACGTTCCGCCGCTGATGCTCAACGACGCTTCGCCGGTGTGCCGGAACATCGTGGTCGATTCCAGCGTCGCATTGCCGCGGATGCGGATCGCCCCGTGAAGCGTCTGGACCAGCAGCTCATCCGTCGGCGCACCACCGTTGAACACGATCTGGCCACTGACCCCGGGGTCCGACGGCCCGGCGCCCAGGACCAGATCGCCTTCGGTCCGCACCAGCGTCACAGGACCCGTCTCGCTGTCCACAGCCACCGCATCCGCAGTCCCGAAGATCACCCCGCCCGTTGTGTCCTCGACCGTCAGGCTTTGCAGAGACACCGTCTGGCCCACGTTTGCGCCGAACCGGATCGTCCCCGTCCCAGCGCGCAGCACCAGGTCGTTGTGCTCGCCCATCTGGCTGTCGACCGTTGCCGCGTCCGTAAACGTGATGTCCCCCGCTTGTGCCCCGCCGGTCCCCGTATCTCCGTCCCCGTTGGTCGTCACCACCACGTCGCTGGATAACGTCACCGGCCCGTTGAAACGCACGTTTCCTTCGGCCAGCGTGCGGAAGGTCAGCGTCGAATCCGGCTGCGATCCGCCGTTGAGCACAATCCCGCCGCTCACTTCGTCCGCATCCAAAGTCCCTCGACCTACGTCGATGTCGCCGAGGGTCCGCACCAGCGTCACCGGCGCTAGATCGCCCGCAGCCAAGTCAGCCCCGCCGAACGTGACCCGGCCCGTGGTATTGGCGACGACCAACGAAGCGAGTGCCGTCGTCTGGCCGATGTTCGCGTTGAACGTGGTGGTACCCCTTCCACTTTTAACGTTCAAGTTGTGACTTTGGCCCACTTGGCTATCGATCGTTGCCCCGGCCACCCAGGAAATATCGCCGCCCAGTGACGGGGCCTGAGTTCCGTTGTTGTCCGTCAACTCTGTCGTCGCATTGGTGGTCAACTGGGTGTCCCCGATCAGCACGGTGGGACGCGGCATCGTGATGCGCCCACCGCGTGTCGCCAGTGTCGTGCCCAGTTGGATATTGCCCAAAGGATCAAGGTCGATGAACCCCGATTCCGTCGTGCGGATAACGCCCCGCAAGACAAGATCGGTCTCGCGGTTTGTGCTGAGCGTGATGTTACCATCGGCGACCATCTGGTCCGCATCGGCATGGTGGTTGTCCGCATCCACCCGGAT
>SKVE01000726.1 GCA_007129635.1 Planctomycetaceae bacterium | reverse complement strand
TTTCGCTTGTGGCACAAGCTTTGCTTTCCAGAGAATGACGGGATGGGATTCCAACGGAACGTCAACAAACAAAGTCGTTTTCGAAGTGAATGCTTACCCCTGAACAGAACGGGTAACGCTTTTTTTAGAACCGGTCAGCAAGCACTTGTCAAGTTTTACGAGTTGCGGAGAAAGGAGCATCGATCATGGCTCAAGGTGAAAAGATCATCGGAATCGACTTGGGGACCACGAACTCAGTCGTCGCGATTATGGAGGGAACGGATCCGAAGGTGATCCCCAACGCCGAAGGGAATCGACTAACTCCCAGCGTCGTGGCGTTTACACCCAAAGGAGAGGTTCTCGTCGGCGAGCCGGCTCGCCGTCAGGCCGTCACAAATCCCCATAATACGGTGTACTCGATCAAGCGGTTCATGGGCCGACGGCACCACGAGGTCGAGACGGAAGAGAAGATGGTTCCGTACAAGGTGGTGGGAGCCGCTCAGGACTATGTGACGGTGGAAATCAACGGCCAGCATCACACGCCGCAGGAGGTTTCTGCCAAGACGCTGCGAAAGATGAAGGAGGCGGCCGAGGCGTATTTGGGCCACAAGGTGAACAAGGCCGTCATCACCGTGCCCGCCTACTTCAACGACGCACAGCGACAAGCGACCAAGGATGCCGGGCAAATCGCCGGTCTGGAAGTGGCGCGGATCATCAACGAACCGACGGCCGCCGCGATGGCCTACGGTCTGGATAAGCGGACCAGCGAAAAGATCGTTGTTTTCGATTTGGGCGGTGGTACCTTCGACGTTTCGATCCTCAAGCTGGACGATGAGGACGGGCACAAGGTGTTCGAGGTGATCAGCACCAGCGGCGATACGCATCTGGGCGGTGATGACTTTGACGAGGAATTGATCAACTATGTGGCCGACGAGTTCAAAAAGGAGCAGGGGATCGATCTTCGCCGTGATACCATGGCGCTGCAGCGTTTGCAGGAGGCTTGCGAACGAGCGAAGAAAGAATTGAGCAGCGTGCCGCAGACGGACATCAATCTGCCGTTTATCACGGCCGACGCCTCGGGTCCCAAACATCTTCAGGTGTCGATTACTCGCGCTAAGTTCGAAGAGCTGATCGACAAATTGGTGGAACGTTGCCGCGGCCCTGTGATGCAGGCGCTAAAGGATGCGAAGTATTCGCCCAGCGATATCGACGAAATCGTCCTGGTCGGCGGGTCGACTCGCGTGCCGAAGGTCCAGACGATGGTCCGTGAGATCTTCGGCAAAGAGCCTCACAAGGGTGTGAACCCGGACGAGGTGGTGGCGATCGGTGCCGCGATCCAGGGCAGCGTTCTGGCCGGTGACCGCAAGGACGTGCTGCTGTTGGATGTCAGCCCGCTGACCCTGGGAATCGAGACCGAGGGGGGGGTGATGACCGCGTTGGTGGAACGCAACACGACGATCCCCACCGAACGCAAGCAGGTGTTCAGCACGGCGGCTGATAATCAAACGGCCGTGACCGTCAAGGTCTACCAAGGCGAACGGAGGATGGCCGAAAACAATCGGTTGCTGGGTGAATTCAACCTGGAAGGCATCCCGCCCGCTCCGCGAGGCATGCCGCAGATCGAGGTCAAATTCGATGTCGATCAAAACGGCATCCTGAACGTGTCGGCCAAAGATCTGGGTACCGGAAAAGAGGCGTCCGTACGGATCGAACAATCCTCGGGGCTGTCCGAGACCGAGATCGATCGGATGCGGAAGGACGCGGAATCGCACGCCGAAGAGGATAAGCGAAAATTCGAGTTGGTCGAGGCTCGGAACCAAGCCGATCAGATGTGCTACCAGGTCGAAAAGGTGATCAAGGAAAACGCCGAGAAGCTGGGCGACGCCGACAAGCAGCCGCTGGAACGAGCCATCGAAAAGACTCGCGCAGCGGCCAAGGGGGACGACGTCCAGGCGATCAAGAACGCGGTCAGCGATCTGGAACAAGCCTCGCACGCGCTGAGCAAAGTGCTGTACGAAAAGGCCCAGGCAGCCGGCCCGACCGGCTCGCCCGACGACGGCGCCAATCCGTCCGAAGCTGCCGAAGATGATGCGATCGATGCGGAATTCGAGGTCAAAAAGTAACGCTGCCAAGAAGTAACGGCAAACGATCGCTCGATCCAAAGGGTTTTTCCTCCCCCCCAACGATCCCTCATGTTTTGAAATAAGGAGCGAACGAAGGAGAGTACTGAGATGGTTTTTCGAATGGACAAGCTTACCGTCAAAGCACAAGAGTCGCTGGCCGCAGCTCAATCGCTGGCTAGCGAGCGTGGCAATCCGGAATTGGATTCGCTGCATCTGCTGGCGGCCCTGCTCGACCAATCCGACGGGATCGTGAACCCGATCCTGGAAAAAATCGGCACGCAACGCAGCCAGTTGCAGTCGATGGCCAAATCTGAGTTGAGTCGGCTTCCGCGAGTCAGTGGCGGCAGCGTGGCGCAAGCCAATCAGGCGCTGGTCCAGGTGCTGGAAAACGCGGCGGGGGAAGCTCAGTCCATGAAGGACGAATACGTCTCGACCGAACACCTGCTGATCAGCCTGGCGAAGACAGACTGTCGGGCCAAGAGTCTTTTGAAGGTGAACGCGGTGCAACCTGACGAAATCCTCGCGGCGTTGCAGGCCATCCGCGGCAGCAATCGCGTGACCGATCAGACCCCCGAGGACAAATACCAGGCGTTGCAGCGTTACGGGATCGATCTGGTCGAACGCGCGGGCGAAGGCAAGCTGGACCCCGTCATCGGTCGTGACGGCGAGATCCGCCGCGTGATCCAGGTGCTGTCTCGCCGTAAAAAAAACAACCCGGTCCTGATCGGTGAACCGGGAGTCGGCAAGACGGCGATCGCCGAGGGTCTGGCACTGCGGATCGTCCAAGGAGATGTGCCGCAGAGCCTGAAGCAGAAGCGGGTCATCGCGCTGGATCTGGGCGCGTTGATCGCCGGCACGAAGTACCGCGGCGAATTCGAGGAACGATTGAAGGCCGTGCTGCGAGAGATTCAGGATGCGGGCGGGACGGTGATCCTGTTCATCGACGAATTGCATTCGGTGGTCGGTGCCGGTGCCGCCGAGGGCGGAGCGGATGCGGCGAACCTGCTGAAACCTGCGTTGGCGCGAGGCGATCTGCGCTGCATCGGCGCCACGACGTTGGACGAATATCGGAAGCACGTGGAGAAGGACGCGGCGCTGGAGCGGCGTTTCCAGCCGGTGTACGTGGGCGAACCGAGTGTGGAAGATACGATTTCCATCCTCCGCGGACTGAAACCGCGTTACGAGACGCACCACGGAATCAAGATCAAGGATGCGGCGCTGATCGCCGCCGCTGAATTGTCTCACCGTTACATCACCGATCGCTTCCTGCCGGATAAGGCCATCGATCTGGTCGACGAAGCCGCCAGCCGTCTGGCCATGGAGCTGGAAAGCGTGCCGGCAGAGATCGACCAGGTCCAGCGGCGACTGCGGCAACTGGAACTGGCAGCTCGACAATTGGCCGACGAAACCGAAGATGCCGCTCGGGACTCGCTGGCCGAGATCGATGAAGAGATCGCCGAACTGAAGCGTCAGGAAGCTGGTCTCCGCCAACAGTGGGAATCCGAAAAACTGGGGCGCGGCGATGTCCAGAATTTGCGCCGCGAAGCCGAACAGATCGCCCAGCAGTTTGCGCTGCTGGATGCGGCCATCAAAGATAAACAGGCGTCCGGGGTTCCCGTCAGCGAAGAGGATTTCCAGCGCCTGTATGAACTGGATGTCCAGCGTCGCAAGTTGGAGCATACGCTCGATTCCGCCGAGCAGCATACAGAACAGCCGACCAATCAACGTCGGTTACTCAGGCAGGAAGTGAGCGAGGAGGAGGTTGCCGAGGTCGTGAGTGCTTGGACCGGTGTCCCCGTGACTCGCATGATGGAAACCGAGCGCGCCAAGCTGCTGGTCTTGGAAGAACGCATCCACCAGCGATTGGTCGGCCAAGACGAAGCCGTCGAAGCGGTGGCCAATGCTGTCCGCCGTAGCCGCAGCGGTCTGCAAGACCCCCAACGCCCGATCGGTTCGTTCCTGTTCCTGGGGCCAACGGGGGTTGGTAAAACCGAGCTGTGCAAGGCGCTGGCCGAAGTGCTGTTCGACGACGAAAACGCCATGGTCCGGCTGGACATGAGCGAATTTATGGAACGGCATACGGTCAGCCGGCTGATCGGTGCACCGCCCGGCTACGTGGGCTACGAGGAAGGCGGGAAGCTGACCGAGTCCGTTCGGCGACGACCTTACAGTGTGATCCTGCTGGACGAGATCGAAAAGGCCCATCGGGATGTGTTCAATATCCTGTTGCAGGTGCTGGATGACGGACGATTGACCGACAATCACGGACACACCGTCGATTTCTCGAATACGCTGATCGTGATGACCAGCAACCTGGGCAGCCAATTGATCCAGCAGGTCGCTCGCGAAGGCGGGCAAGACGACGAGATGCAAGCGGCCGTCAACGAGGTGCTGCACGCCAGCTTCCTGCCCGAGTTCCTGAACCGCATCGACGATATCATCATCTTCCACCCGTTGACTCGCAACGAGATCCGCAGGATCGTCGATCTGCAGATCATCCATCTGCAAAACAAACTGCAGCGACAGGACATCGGGCTGTATGTCACCGACGCGGCGCGGCAAGCGATCGCTGCGGAAGGTTTCGATCCAGCCTACGGTGCTCGGCCCCTGAAACGTGTGATTCAGCAGCGGATTCAGAACCCGCTGGCGACCGAGTTGCTGCGAGGCGAAATCCAGCCCGGCGGGGTACTGGAAGTCGACCATCATCACGACGGCTTCACCTTCGGGCCGGGACCACCTGCCGACGGTCAGCGGGATTTGCAACAGACGCTCCCTTAGGCTTCTGCCAGCACAACAGCGGCTGGAACGAACGCTGGAAATGCTGCGGCCCAACATGGAACGGATGTTTGTCGGCACTCCGGAAATCGTCGGTCGCCGATGTGAACTGTTTCTTTGCATCCCCTTTGCATTCGTCTGGCAAAGCGGCATCTGCTGGGCTAGACTGAAGACCGGGAAGCACTGTTCCGAACCCCGCGTGTCTGAAGGTTCTGTCATGCCGCTCCGCGACCACTTTCATTCGCCGCTGGATGACGCGGCGTCTTCGGAAGAATTTCACGGCCAATGGCCCGCCATGATTGTACTCGATCTTGCCCGCCGGCTGCCCGAGGGCTACGTCGCCGCTCCGCGAGTTCACTTGGGCGCTTTCGTCGAGATCGACGTGGCGACATTCGAGGAGGATGCTACCGATGCTCCGGTGAATAGTACGCGGTGCGGGTGTACGACGTGCGGCGCGGGCGGCGACTGGTGGCGGCCATCGAAATCGTCAGCCCGGCTAACAGGGACCGGCTGGAACACCGTCGCGAGTTTGTCGCCAAGCGTTCCGCGTTGCTACAGCAGCGAGTGTCGGTGGTGTTGGTCGATCTCGTGACGACGTGGCATTTCAATCTGTACGGCGATCTGCTCGAACTGATGGGCCACAGCGATCCGAGCCTGCAGCCCGAAACACCTGCCCTCTACGCCGCCGCCTGCCGGGCAACTCGCAGGAACCGGGCTTGGCTGGTCGAAACCTGGTTCCACCGCTTGGTGATCGGGCAATCGCTGCCGACGCTGCCGTTGTGGCTGAGCGACGATCTCGCCATCCCGCTGGACTTGGCGCAAAGCTACGAAGAAACTTGTCGAGTCCTGCGGCTGCCGTGAAGGCGCGGCCCTGGGCGTCGCCTGCGGTTCCGTTTTCTGGTTTCGCTCCTATCGACCATCCGTTGCGTCAACGGCCCTGAGCACCGCGACGCAGCCAGTCATGCACGAAGGCCAGCTTCACGCGGGCTGCATCCAGCAGCACGAAGGGGTACAGGTCCGACACCCCCATGGATCGGTTGACATGATTGACCCGCATCGCGAGAGAGATCGCCACATGGATCAGGCGTTCGGAGTCCGGTTCCGCATACGGGTCCCAACGTGGACTCGGCAACTCTGACGAAACCAGGCCGGACGCGACGAAGCTGTCCGTAATGTCAACCAGATGCAGCAGATGCGCGGCTGTCTCGGCCCAGTCTTCATGGGGATGGGCGGATGCATAGCTGGTCACAAAACGCTGTCTCCAGTCAGGCGGCGGACCGTCATGGTAGTGGCGCTCCAGCGCGGCATGGTAATCGGTACGTTCATCGCCGAACATGGCGCGAAACGCGTTCAGGAAATCGTCGCGCAGGCTGAGCCTCCACCACAGCATATGGGCGATCTCGTGCCGCATGTGGCCGATCATGGTGCGGTAGGGCTCGTCCAACGCTTGGCGGCGGGTCACTCGCAGGACCGGGTCCGCCTCGGCTACGCTGATGGTCACCACTCCATAGGCATGCCCCATTTGCACGGGCGTCGGCCCCTCGGCAAGCATGTGGAAAACGGGACGCATGCCCGGATCTTCCGGCCGGAACCAGTGCCAGCGACCAAGATTGTCGAGCGCCCAGCGCTTGGCTGCCTCGGTCTGCGCCCAGTTGTAGATGGCGTTAGCAATGGAAGGGTCCGGGGCCAGTGCTGTCATGGCGCAGGAGCGGCAGAAGGTGCCATGTTCCGCAGCGATCCAGTTACAGCCGATGACCTGCCGGTTCGCGCAGAACGGCGGCATGGGCAGGAAGGCCCGCGCGTGCGGATCATAAGCAACGGGGAAGCCGTCGGCGGTGGTAAGGTTATCGAACCAAAGCGATCCGGCACCAACCGGGTTAGCAAAGACGAGCATACATCAAGCACTCCAAGAAACGACGAGGCACGGGGACAGCAAGTCAACCGTTAACCATATCCTTCTCCCCAGCGCAAGGCAACTCATCTGCTTGCATCTTCGGCTCGTGATTTCTTCCAAAGCCGGAGTGGCGAACGTCGAAAATAATCGCGTCAGGCCTGCCGATCGCAGAAAATACCGACGAATGTGCGGTGCCCTACTTTCGTGGACGCCATGGGCCGCGTTACGATGGTGGCTGGATCTGTGTTGCTTGGGATCGGCGAAACCATCCGTGTCGAACGGGGTGCGGTTGGTCGGGCGGTCCCTGGCGGCATGATACCGCATCGAGTCGATTGTTTCCCTAGGATTAGTCTCGAAGGAGTTTCATCGATGAGCGTGCAAGCTTCCTCTGTGGATCCCACCAGATCTCGCACCTCCCGCCGTCATGTTTTGAAGCTGGGCGGGGCCATCGCTTTGGGCTCGGCGCTGCCCGCCGGGCAGATTCCGTGGGTACATGCTGGCGAAAATAACACGATTCGGTTGGCACTGATCGGGTGCGGCGGTCGAGGACGCGGTGCGGTCGGAGACGCGTTTTCGGTGGCCAGCGGCCCCATTCAGCTCCACGCGTTGGCCGATTTGACGGAAGACCGGGTCGCCATGTCCCGGAAGGTCTTGCAGAATCACCTGGGCGATCGGGCCACGGTCCCCGAGGATCGTTGCTTTGTGGGCTTGGATGCCTATCGTCATGCGATCGACAGCCTGCGACCGGGCGACATCGCCATGCTGACCGCCTATGCCTTTTGCCGTCCGCAGCAGATCGAGTATGCGGTCAGCAAGGGGGTCCATGTGTTCATGGAGAAGACCTTTGCGCCCGATCCGGCGGGTTGCCATCGCATCTTGGCGGCTGGCGAAGCGGCGAAGGAAGCGAACCTGAAAATCGCCGCCGGTCTGCAATGCCGCCATAGCGTGGCTCGCCAAGCTTTGATCGATAAGATCCGGGCTGGTGAACTGGGCGAGATCCAGAAGGTGCGAGCGACGCGAGTTTGCGGGGGCGGCTTTTTGGCGGTTCCACCCGACAATGTCGATCATGTGCTCTGGCAGATCCACAATCGCATGCATTTCCTGTGGGCTTCGGCCGGTATTCTGCTGGAGATGCTGATCCACCAGATCGACGAATGCTGTTGGATCATGGACGGTTGGCCGGTGTCCGCAACCGGGAAGGGCAATCGCAGCGACCGGCCAGACAATTGCAGCCAGAACTTTGAACACTACGACATCGAGTACTCGTTCGACGGCGGCGGCAAAGCGTTGGTCGAGAGCGTCCAGCCGTTTGCGACGTTCATCCACGGCAGCAAGCGAGCGGCTCAGTTTTCCGGCGACGTGCATCGTGCCACCGTCCATACCTACCAGGGGCATGAAGTGGACAATGCCCAGATCGACTGGGCTGCCGAGCGTGAACCGCGAGGTCCCTGGCAGGCCCAATGGAAGAATTTTCTCGAGGCGATTTACGAGGACCGCCCGTTCAACGAAACCGATCGGGCGATCAAGGCGAATCTGGCCTCGATCATGGGCCGCGCCGCCGCGCACATGGGACGCACGGTCACCTGGCAGGAAGTGATCGATTCCCGATTCGCGTTTGCGCCCCAAGTGGACGAACTGAAAATCGGTGGCCCGGCACCCGTCCAACCGGACGCTGAGGGAAATTATCCGTTCCCCGTTCCCGGCCAGTGGGTCGAGATATGAATCGACGGCGGGATCGGTGGTTGGTCACGGCGAAACATCGATCCCGTGCCGATGTCCTTTTTTCAAGGTGAATCATGTCAGCATCCGAAAACGTCCGTTCCGGCGGCGTCCCGGCGGCGGAGGAGTCCGAGCGAATGCAGTGCATGGAAGTATGGGGCGGCAATCGCGGCACCAACAAGTCGTTCGAGATGCCGGGGTTGAGAACGTGGGTCTACAGCCGCCCCTACTCGGAAGACAAGAGCGGCGGCGACGTGTATTACGTGTCGTCGTGCGCCTCGGGACGCATCACGCGAATCCTGTTGGCGGATGTCATGGGACACGGCACGTTGGCCGCGGATACCGCACGCGGACTGCGGGATCTGATGCGGGAAAACATCAATAGGATCCGGCAAACCAGCCTGGTGCACGCCTTAAACCAGCAGTTTTCCGATGTCACTCGTCAAGGCGGGTTTGCTACCGCGCTGGTCGGGACCTTCTTCGCGCCGCGTCGGTCGCTGGCGCTTTGCAACGCCGGTCATCCCCAGCCGCTGGTCTATCACGTGGCCAAGGCGCAGTGGGCGCCGCTGCTACGACGTCGAGCGGAGAACGCCAAGTTAGTCGACATGCCGCTGGGGATCACCGACGAAGTCGACTACCTGATCAGCGAAACGCAATTGGACCAAGGCGATCTGGTGTTGGCGTTCAGCGACGCGTTGCCGGAGGCTTCGGACGAGCGAGGCAAGATGTTGGGTAGTGATGGCATCCTGGGATTGGTCCAACAACTGGACGTCTCGAATCCCGACCAACTGATCCCGGACCTGCTGGCGGCGATCGCTCGACTGTCACCCGAAAACCTTGCCCAAGACGACTTGACCATCATCCTGCTGCAGGTGACCGGGTCCCGGCCCAGAATGAAGGACAATCTACTGGCCCCCTTTCGCTTGTTCGGCAAGGCGACGGACCAGACCCAATGGGTCGAGCAACGCCGATGATCCCGACCCTTCCGAGGCATTTACCGTTTGGAGTGCGGCACGTCAGTGGCGATCGCATCGTCGCCATGCTCGAAATCGTGTCTCGCGACAACAAGTCCACCGCCCCTCGGTTCGGCGCAGGTCTCCCGACCTCGGTTCGGCGCAGGTCTCCCGACCTCGGTTCGGCGCAGGTCTCCCGACCTCGCCGAAACGCCCGACCGCAGGTCTCCTTTGCC